>DASZQT010000059.1:0-19927 GCA_035549515.1 Pseudolabrys sp.
TACCGGGCCACGACCATTTTAACCGGTCATCCATATCATCGGGCTTAGCTAGGCTGCAGAGTCTGGAGGCGACGGTGATGAACGTGCCGAGGATTGCAGCATTTCGACTTGGCATCGGCCTGTTTCAGGGTTTGTTGCTGCTTGGCCTCTATCAGGCTTCGTCGCGGACAATCTGGCCCGCCACAAATGGCCCGCTTTACGCGTCCCTGTTGGCCGTTGCGATCTTCGTGCCGACGCTCACGCTGTCTGGGCTCGGCAATCTGCGGCCACGCACGCTGTTGATTTGGATTTTCGTGGCAACCTTGCTGTGCGCGGGGCTTGCTGCCTACGACATTCTGCGGGAGCCCTATACGCTCGTAGGCAAACCGCCGGTGCCGCGCATTGTTCCGTTTGTAACGACATGGTTCGCGCTGGCGGGCTGTCTGTTCATTCTGCACACGTTGACCGTTGCCGGCGATGCCGAGCGCCGCTGGGTGGCCAGCTACGCGCGGCATTTCGATGTGGCTTGGAAGCACGGCGTGCAATTCGCTCTCGCGGTGGCCTTTGTGGGCGCGTTATGGGCTCTGCTATTTTTGGGCGCTGAACTTTTCAGCCTGATCCACATCGGATTTCTGCAACGGCTTGTCCGCGCCGAGCGATTTTCCATCCCCGTATCCGCGCTTGCGTTCAGCGCCGCCGTCCATGTCACCGACGTCAGCGCCAATATCGTGCGTGGGACGCGGACGCTGGCGCTCGTCCTTCTGGCGTGGCTTTTGCCACTGATGGCCGCCATCGCCGTCGCGTTCATTGCGGCGCTACCGTTCACGGGGCTCGCGCCGCTTTGGGCCACCAAGAGCGCCAGTGTGATCTTGCTGGTGGCCGCGGCGGTCCTCATTTTTCTCATCAATGTCGCGCACCAGGACGGTCATGCCGAGGGCCGCGCGGTCGCTGTCATCGACTACGCCAAGCTGCTGGCCACCGCTGCGCTAATTCCGTTAGTGGCGTTGGCCGCCTACGCCTTGGCGCTGCGGGTCATCCAATATGGGTGGGTGCCGCGCCGCGTGATCGCCCTTGCCTGCATTGTCATTGCGGCTTTTTATGCGATCGGTTACGCCATCGCAGCCGTCCGCTCGCGCCGATCCATGCGCGGCCTCGAACTCACCAACATCGTGGCAGCCTTGGCCTCGGTTGGAGTGGTTCTTGTCCTGACGACGCCACTTGGCGATCCGGCGCGCATTGCGGTCAACGATCAGGTTCGCCGCCTCGTGGACGGCAAGGTAACGGCCGACAAATTCGACTTCGCCTTTTTGCGCTTTCACGCGGCCAGCTTCGGGACCGCGGCGCTCAAGCGGCTTGCGGCCGCCAGCGATGGTCCAAAAGCGGCTGCAGCAGCGGAACGCGCGCGCGCCGCACTGGCGGCCGATTTTCCGATGCAAGTCGCAATCGGCAAAGTCCGATTAATGCCGGAGATGCTTGCGCACAATATCAAGGTCGTTCAGCCGGTCGGAGCCACTCTGCCGGACACATTTTTGCGGCAAGATTGGCAGAGCGTTAAGCCCGAATACAGTTTGCCGTCCTGTCTGTTACGTGACCTCCCGTGCGAAGCGGTGCTGACCGACCTCGACGGTGACGGAGAGCCGGAAATAGTTCTTCTCAGGGGAGGCGGCGGAGGTGCCTTCAAACTCGCCGACGGCCGATGGGGACTCCTAGGCACGTTGGGCAATGCCGGTTGCCCAGGCGCCCATGAGGCGTTGCGCGCCGGACAATTTGAAGTGGAAGTACCATTGCTGAAGGATATTGTGGCCGCCGGACAGCGGTTGCGCGTCGAAAGAGGATGCCGGCCGGGGGGTCCGCTTCCGCAGGGCGGCCGAGCTGGAATGCAGACCGCTCCTCAGCCGCGTTAGCCCCTGATGTGGGACTTGGAACAAGCGCTTGTCCTTGGGGTCGTTTCTCCCGGGAGGCGGCAAGCGGGATGAAAGGCCTAAACGACGGGTCTTAACCCGGCCCAACCGCCGTTTTTTCCAATGATTGGGATGGCAGGAAAAGATGGGGCTACGATTGCTGAGAATTAATTTGGGCCATCCCCGATTTGGTCGTAATCGGCATGCACAACCTGCATCACAGAACAACTTGCCCTCTCGGAACTCAGGCGTAACCTGACGGCGATGATTTGCCCTGGCGGTATCCGCCGTCTCTCTCCGCGCTCCGCCCTCTTGGCCGGGCTTGCCTTGGCGTGGCCGATGACCGGGGCTGCGTTGGCGCAGGATCGGCCGGCGGCGGCGCAAGGCGGACAAGACGGCAAAGCTCAGACGCTGGATGTGCTCAAGCAGCGCGACGAGGAACTCAAGGCCGCGCGCGACGCCCAGCGCCAGTCGGCCGACAGCGAAGCCACGCTCAAGCGCGAGCTCGAGGAGATCGGCGCCGACCGCCGCAAGCTCAACCAGGCGCTGATCGACGGCGCCGCCAAGCTGCGCACTGTCGAAAGCCAGATCGATGCGACGCAGGCGCGGCTTGCCCCGCTCGATCAGCAGGAAGCCGCCATCCACAAGTCGCTCGAGGGCCGTCGCGCGGTGATCGGCGAAGTGCTGGCCGCGCTCCAGCGCATTGGCCATCGTCCGCCGCCGGCGCTGATCGCGAGTCCGGAAGATGCGTTGCAGTCGGTGCGCACCGCCATGCTGCTCGGCGCGGTGCTGCCGCAGATGCGTGAGCAGGTGGAAGCGCTCGCCGCCGACCTCGATCATCTAGTGGCCGTGCGCAAAGAGATCGCCGCCGAGCGCGAAGCGCTCAACCGCGAGGTGGCCTCGCTCGGGCAAGAGCGGGCGCGCGTCAGCGCCCTGGTCGACGAACGGCAGAAACAGCAGGCCGAGCGCGAGAAGGCGCTCGCGGCCGAGCGCGCGCGGGCCGGCGATCTGGCGCGCCAGGTCGATAATCTCAAAGATTTGATCGCCAAGCTCGAACAGGGCCTCGACCCCGCGACAAGGGCCGAACGCGAGGCGGAGCGCGGGGAAACCAGGCCGGCGCTGGCGGCATTGCACGACCCCGGCCGGCTGGCGCCGGCGGTGGCCTTCGCCGCGCTGCGCGGTCGCGTTCCGATTCCGGTTAACGGCGTCAAAATAAGGGAATTTGGCGCGCCGGATGGTATCGGAGGAGTGGAAAAAGGCCTTTCGGTTGCCACGCGCGCCGGTGCCCAGGTGACCGCGCCGGCCGACGGCTGGGTGGTCTATGCCGGGCCGTTCCGCTCCTACGGACAACTCTTGATCCTCAATGTCGGCGGCGGGTATCATGTCTTGCTCGCCGGGATGGATCGGATAACAGTCGATCTGGGGCAGTTCGTGCTAACCGGAGAGCCCGTTGCGGTGATGGGAAGCACCTCCCATATCGCTGCTGTCCTCGCGACAGGCTCCAGCCAACCGGTGCTCTATATCGAGTTTCGAAAGGACGGGTTACCCGTCGATCCTGGCCCATGGTGGGCTCAAGGCGAAGGCGAAAAGGTTCGCGGATGATGCGCAAGACCTCACTCATTCTACTCGGCGCGGCGGCGGGAGCGGCGATGACGCTGCTCGCGATGCAACCTCACACGATGCTCGTCGGCACCAGCGCCAATGCCGCGGTATCGGACACCTATCGTCAGCTCAATCTGTTTGGCGATGTGTTCGAGCGCGTGCGCGCCGACTATGTCGAGAAGCCGGACGACGGCAAGCTGATCGAAACGGCGATCAACGGCATGCTCGCCGGGCTCGATCCGCATTCGAGCTACATGGACGCCAAGAGTTTCCGCGACATGCAGGTGCAGACGCGCGGCGAGTTCGGCGGTCTCGGCATCGAAGTCACCATGGAAGACGGGCTGATCAAGGTGGTGGCGCCGATCGACGATACGCCCGCCGCCAAGGCCGGCGTGCTCGCCAATGACATCATCACCAAGCTCGACGACGACCAGGTGCAGGGCCTCACCCTGAACCAGGCGGTCGAGAAGATGCGCGGGCCGGTCAACACCAAGATCAAGCTCACCATCATGCGCAAGGGCAAGGACAAGCCGATCGAGGTGACGATCATGCGTGACGTCATCCGCGTGCGGGCGGTGCGCTCGCAGGTGGAAGGCGACGACGTCGGCTACATCCGCATGACCCAGTTCAACGAGCAGACCACCGACGGCTTGAAGAAGGCGATCGCCGACATTTCCGCCAAGGTGAGCCAGGACAAGCTCAAGGGCTACATCCTCGACCTGCGCAACAATCCGGGCGGCCTCTTGGATCAGGCCATCTCGGTGTCGGATGCGTTCCTCGACAAGGGCGAGATCGTCTCGACGCGCGGCCGCAATCCGGAAGAGACTCAGCGCTTCAGCGCCCGGCCGGGTGACCTGACGAAGAACAAGCCGCTGATCGTGCTGGTCAATGGCGGTTCGGCCTCGGCCTCGGAAATCGTCGCCGGCGCGTTGCAGGATCACAAGCGGGCGACCGTGGTCGGTACCCGCTCGTTCGGCAAGGGCTCGGTGCAGACCATCATCCCGCTCGGCTCCGGCAATGGCGCGCTGCGGCTGACCACGGCGCGCTACTACACGCCGTCCGGCCGCTCGATTCAGGCCAAGGGCATCACCCCGGATATCGAGGTGTTGCAGGATGTGCCGGCCGATCTCAAGGACAAGACCGACACCCGCGGCGAGGCTTCGCTGCGCGGCCACCTGAAGGGCGATGCCGGCAAGGAGCAGACCGGTTCGCAGTCCTACGTGCCGCCGGATCCGAAGGACGACAAGGCGCTGCACATGGCCGAGGACCTGCTGCGCGGGACCCAGGTGAATTCGGCCTTCCCGCCGAATCCGAAGACGCCGATCCCGAACTGACGCGGGCGCCACAAGCACAATTCGAAACGGGGCGGCGATGAGCCGCCCCGTTTTTCGTTGTAGTTGGCGGGCGCATATCAACGGATGCGCGCGAAGCGCGGCACGCAAAGCTGCGTGGTAGACTGTTCCGATGATTCGCGAGGAGCGGGCCCTTGGCACCCGATGAGCTGAACGCGCCGCTCGGCCAGAACAAGGCCAAGAAGCCGCCGAAGCTGTCGGTCGCCGCGCCACAATTCCTGGCCGGCATGCTGGGCCTGTTCGGCGTGGTCGTGATCGGCTGGGCAGCCTTCGTGCACGATCCGCTCGGCGGCGAGCCGGTGGCGGTGGTGGCGACCGGCGCGCAGTCACCCAACAAGATGAAGTCCGCGGCGGAAGGCGACGGCACCCACCATGCCCGCCACGACGGCGTGGAAGCCGATGCGTCCGCTTTATCCGGTCCCTCGGCGGCCGGCGCGTCCGCCGCTCCGCCCAAGCTCGCGCTGCCGCCCGGGGCGAAGACCGTCACCATCATCGACGGCTCGAGCGGCGAGCGTCAGGAAGTGGTGATTCCGGGCAGTGCCGCCACCCCGAGCGTTCCCAGCCGGCCGAGCGCCGCTGCGCCGCCGCCAGCACCGCAGCAGGCGCCGCTCGATCCGAAACTTATGGAAACCACCCGCCACGGCGCGATTCCGAAGATCGGCGCCGATGGTGAGCGCGCCGCCGCGTTTTATGCGCGTCCGCGCGTCTTGCCGCCGGGCCGCAAGGATTTCCCGCGCATCGCCGTCGTCGTGGGCGGGCTCGGCATCAGCGCTTCCGGCACCGCCGCCGCGATGTCGGACCTGCCGAAGCCGGTCACCTTCGCGCTCGCGCCTTACGGTACCGACCTGCCGAAGCTGGCCGAGCGCGCGCGCGCCGAAGGGCACGAACTATTGCTGCAAGTGCCGATGGAGCCGTTCGACTATCCCGACAACGATCCCGGCCCGCAGACTTTGCTGACGACGCTGTCGGCGGACCAGAACATCGACCGCCTGCATTGGCTGATGAGTCGCTTCTCCGGCTATGTCGGGCTGGTGAGCTACATGGGCGCGCGCTTTTCGGCCGCCGAGCAGTCGATCGGGCCGGTGCTGGCCGAGACCGCCAAGCGCGGTCTGATCTATGTCGACGACGGCTCTTCGCCGCGCAGCGTCGCCGGTCAGCTCGCCGGCGGCCGTGGCCTGCCCTTCGCCAAAACCGACATTGTGCTCGACCAGGTGCCGACCCCGGCCGAGATCGATCGGGCGCTCGCCCGTCTCGAATTGACCGCGCGTGAGAACGGCAGCGCGGTCGCGCTTGCCGCCGCGCAGCCTTCGACGGTGGCGCGCATCGCCGCATGGGCGAAGAAAGTCGAGGACCGCGGCTTCGTGCTGGTGCCGATCAGCATGGTGGCGGGCAAGGCGAAGTCGAGTTGATGCCCCTTGTCCCGGGCGCAGCGCGGCATGAAATGACGCGCTGCAGACCCGGGACCTTCCAATCACGCAATTCTTGACGGTCCCGGCTCTGCGGTGCATCGCTAACGCGCTGCGCCGCGTCCGGGACAAGAGCAGGTCATGCCCGAATTCGAATCGCTTCCCTATCGTCCTTGCGCCGGCATTATGGTGCTCAACGCGCGGGGCCAGGTCTTCGTCGGCCGCCGCGCCGGCGGTCCCGAGCACGTCGATGCCACGCATGTCTGGCAGATGCCGCAGGGGGGCATCGACGAGAACGAGGACCCCTATCGCGCGGCGCTGCGCGAGCTCTACGAAGAGACCAACATCCGTTCGGTCGAGAAGCTCGGCGAGATCGCCGACTGGCTCACTTATGACATCCCGCGCGACATCGTCGGCGAAGCCTGGGGCGGTAAATTTCGCGGGCAGAAGCAGAGATGGTACGCGCTGCGCTTCACCGGCGAAGAGCGCGAGATCAACATCACCTCGCCGGCCGGAGGCGCGCACGCGCCGGAATTCATCGACTGGCGCTGGACGGCGATGATGGAACTTCCCGACCTGGTGGTGCCGTTCAAGCGCGATATCTATGAGCGGGTGGTGCGCGAGTTCGCGAAGTTCGCGGAACTGCGATAGCCGATGCACGCAATTCCGTCCTAATCTGCCGCTGTGCTGTCATTCGCCATGGCGGTAATCGTGAATCGCGCCCTCGTCATTCTGCTGCTGTCGGCGTTGCCGCTCGCGGCCGCCGATGCGCAATTGCGCGGCCATGGCGGGCCGGTGCGCGCGCTCGCGATTTCATCCGACGGCCAGGAGGCGGTGTCTGGCAGCTTCGACACCTCCGCGATCCGCTGGTCGCTTCAGCACAATGCCGCCGAGCAGGTGATGCGCTTCCACGACGCGGCGGTGAACGCGGTGGTCTGGCTCAAGGACGGCCGCATCGCCACGGCCGGCGCCGATGGGCATATCGTGCTCTGGACGCCGGGACGCAGCGCGCCCGATGCGGTGCTCGACGGCCACAAGGGACCGATCGCCGCGCTCGCGCTAGCGCCGGACGGCAAGACGCTCGCCTCGGCGTCCTGGGATCGCACCGTGCGGCTGTGGCCGCTCGCAGGCGGCGCGCCGCGCGTGCTCGAAGGCCACGGCAATAATGTCAACGGCGTTGCCTTTGCACCCAACGGCAAGAGCGTCGTCAGCGCAGGCTATGACGCGAGCCTGCGCATCTGGCCGCTCGCCGGCGGGTCCGACATCGTGCGCAATTTGCCGACGCCGCTGAATGCGGTCGCGGTGGCGCCCGATGGCGAGATCGTCACCGGTGGCGCCGATGGCAAAGTCTATTTCCTGTCGCCCGCCGGTGATGTCCGTGGCGAAGTGCAAGCGCAGCCGACGCCGATCATCGCGCTCGCGCTGTCGAATGACGGCAAGCTGATTGCCGCCGCCGGCATTCGCGGTTCGGTTGCGGTGATCGACCGCGCTACGCGCAAGGTCATGCATACGCTGGTCGGGCCCGGCCTGCCGGTGTGGTCGCTCGCATTCTTTCCCGACAATCGCATCTTGCTGACCGGCGGTGCCGATCGCGCGATCCGCCGATGGAATGCGCTAAGCGGCGAGCCGATCGATACGGTCATTGCCGGCGCGCCGTCCGATCCGCTTGCCGCTTATGCCGGCGATCCTGGCGCGCAAGTGTTCCGCGCCTGCGTCGCCTGTCACACGCTCAAGCCGGACGAGGGCAATCGCGCCGGCCCGACGCTGGCCGGCATTTTCGGCCGCCGGATCGCGACGCTGCCGGGCTATAATTTCTCGCCCGCGCTCAGAGAACTCGACATCGTATGGACGCCGGAGACGGTGGCGAAATTGTTCGAACTCGGTCCTGCGCACTACACGCCCGGCACCAAGATGCCGGAGCAGCGCATCACCTCGCCCGCGGACCGCCAGGCGCTGGTGGAGTTTCTGGAGAGGGCGACGGCGCCCAGATAACGGGCGTCATGCGATCTGCCGCCGATCTATTCCTCCGTCATTCCGGGACGGCCCGAAGGACCGGACCCGGAATCCATACTCTGCAGCCCTGCGGGTTATGGATTCCGGGCTCGCTCGCTTTCGCTCGCGCCCCGGAATGACGGTGGAGAGTCGGACTTCACCCTTCGCCCTTCTCGCCGTGCTCGCGCTCGCGCAGATAATCGTCGGTGGTGCGGACATTGGGCCGGCCGGGCGCGGCGAACGGATCGAAATTCTCCTCCGCCATGGCCTGCACGCGGCAATCCTCGCACATGCGGATGACGTCGAGCCGCTTCTTCGAATCCTTGAACATCCAGTGCTTGCCTTCGAGCTTGGCAATCACGCGCTCGACCGTGCTCTTCACGCCGAACGGCTTGCCGCAGCGGATGCATTCGGCCGGTTCTTCCTGCTTGACGATGCGGCTCAAGGCGGTCGCCGCGCGGAAGTCGATCTGCGGCTTCAGCGCGATCACTTTCTCGGGGCAGGTTGCCTGGCACAGCCCGCATTGCACGCAGGCGTCCTCCGAAAAGCGCAGCAAGGGCCGCTCGGGATCGTCGCTCAGCGCGCCGGTCGGGCAGGCCGAAACGCAGGAAAGGCAAAGCGTGCAGCCGTCGACCTTGACGTCGAGGCTGCCGAACGGCGCGCCGGCCGGCAGCGCCACGACGTCCACCGGTGCCGGCGCGACCGCATGCAGTTCGCGCAAAGCCAAACGCGCGAGTTCGCGCTTGTTGCCGACGGCGGTAAAGCTGGCCGGCTTGAGCGCGCCATCCAACGGCGTTAGCGCGCGCAGTGCCTCGCCGAGCGCATCGGGGTCGTCGGTCTCGATGGTGCCGACGCGCGCGCCGGCAAATCCCAATGCAGCGAGGATCGGCGCGGCGAGCGCGATGGTCTGATGGAGCCCGGCGATATCATGGCGCGGCCTGGCGCGCGTGAGGAAACGCACGGCGCTGGCGCCATACGCAAACGCCGCCGCGACGGCTTCGATGCCGACCTGCGTCGCTTCGTTCACCTCCACCGGCAGCACGTTGGCCGGTAGTCCGTCGCCGAAGCGCGCCAGCGCGTCGACCATGTCGCGCCCATGCTCGCCGTCATGCAGCATGACGACCGCCCGCGTCCCGCCGGCCTGCGCATAGGCGCGCAGCAGGGCGCGCAGCTTGCGCATCAGCGCATCGACCGGCGGCAGCGCATAAGCGGCGGCGCCGGTCGGGCAGGCGCTCGCGCATTGGCCGCAGCCGGCGCAGATCTTGGGATCGATGGCGACATGGTCGCCGGCCGGCGTAATGGCGCCGGTCGGGCATAGATCGAGGCAGCGATGGCAGCCGACGATCTTCGACCGCGCATGCGCACACAGGTCGGCGTGGAAATCGACATAGCGCGGCTTGTCGAACGAGCCGGTGAGACCGCGCGCCTTCAGCGCGAGATGCGCGACCGCTGCGGGATCGCCCGGGTCGGCGCGCAGATAGCCGTCGCGCAGATCGGCCGCCGGGAATAGCGGCGTGCCGCCCGACAGGTCGATCACGATATCGCAACGCGAGACCGCGCCGTTGCGCGCCGGTCCGAAACGCAACGCGGCGCGCGACGAGGGCTGCGGCGCCGCATAATTGTCGACCGTCAGTTCAAAAGCGCCGAGATGGCCCTTCAGGCTGCGGATGGTGCCCTGCACCACCGGAAACTCGGTCGCGCGCGGCGGCGCAACCTCGGCGCCCGGCTTGACCAGCACGGTGACGTCGAGCGCGTCCTTGAGCAGCGCGGCGGCCTCGAGCGCGCGCTCGTCCTTGCCATAGATCAGCGTGACGCCTTCGCTCTCGAGGCTGACGATCGGAAATTCCGGGCTGGGTTCCGCCGCCGCCGCGATCAGCGCCGCCATCTTGGGTGCGGCCGCGCCCGCCTCGCTCGACCAGCCGGCCGTCTCGCGGATATTGACGAAGGTAAGCGGCGCCCCGTCCGGGGTTTCACCGGCGACTTCGGCAAACAGCGGCGCTTCCTGGGTGCAGGCGACGAGGGCCGGCTCGCCGCTCGCGGCCATCGTGCGAAAGCGCTCGAGCTCGGCGCGGCAGAACTGGCGGCCCTCGACCACATTGGCGGACCCGCACGCGCGGCGCACCGCATCGCCGGCGAGCGGCATGCTGTCTTCGCACGAGCAGATCAGGATGTTGCGCGGTCGTTCTGCCATCATTCGACCTTCTTGCCGAGGCCCCGCGCCGCCCGCGGGCGCATCCGGGCGCGGCTTTGGTCCTGGGACCCTTCCACGCTATAATTATAATCATGAGAACAAGGAAGGGTGAGTGAGGCTGGCCATGGCGCTCGATACGGTCCGCCGACGGCCCAAGGGCGAAGGCGAGATGGTCTTGCCGCCGCCTTTCACGCCGGTGCGCCTGCGCGAACTGGGCGATGCCTTCGCCCATGCCACGGCGCTTGCGCCCGAGCAGGGGGCCGGAACGCTGGTTTATGTCGGCCGTTTCGATCTCGCCGAATTCGCGCTGGTGCTGGAACCGGAGGAGTCGCTCGGGCAGGCGCGGCGCGCCTTCTATGCCGGCATGGCGGCGCTGACCGATGCGCTCATCGCCCATGCGCAGCCGGAAACCGAGGTCGCAATCGACTGGCCCGACGCGATCACGGTCAACAAGGGCCTGGTCGGCGGCGGCAGGCTCGCTTGGCCGGAAGGAACCGGCGAGGATGAAGTTCCCGACTGGCTGGTGTTTGGCGGCACGATCCGCACGGTGTCGATGCTGGCGGAGCCGGGCCTTAATCCGTTGGTCACCGCATTGGAGGAAGAAGGCTTCACCGACGTGATGTCGAGCCAGATCGTGGCGAGCTTCGCGCGCCATTTCATGGCCGCGCTCGACGGCTGGCGGGAGCAGGGCTTTGCTGCAGTGGCGAGAACCTATCTGGAGCGGCTGCCGCGCGAAACCGGTTTGCGCCGCAGCATCGGCGACAATGGCGATTTGCTGGTGCAGCGCACGGGCAAGGGTGAGGTTGAACGCGTGGAATTGTTGCCGCGGCTCGCCCGGCCGTCGTGGTACGATCCCCTCGCCAAGGGGCCGCGCTCGTGAAATTGTTGCGCGGCATCCCGATCGATAGTTCGGACACGTTTGTGTTCGAGAGCATGCGGCCATGTTGAACGACTTCTGGCTCTCTTGCGGGCATCATCTGCTCGACCGCGACGAAAGCGGCGGGCTCCTGGTGACCGACGATTTTCTGAAGGTCTATCTGGCGCGCCCGGAAGTGGTGCCGCCGCCGGAAGCCTGCGAGGTCGAGCGCGCGCTGCACAGCGCGCTGATCGAGGATCCGCGCATGCCGGTGACCGGTGCGGACATTGCCGCCATCGCCGACAAGGACGCGCGCGAGAACTGGCGACTGCTGATCGCTTTCCGCGAATATCTTCTGCGCCACCGCACGGTTGAAGCTGCCTATGCCGAACTGGTGCGCAACGGCGCCGGCGGCATTCCGCCGCTATTCGTCAATCAGCTCGTGCATGTGATCCTGCGTAATGCGCTCGACCGCGTCGACGACCCATTGGTGCTGCGCGCGGCCGAATTGTTCTTCCGCACCCAGCGCGTCACGCTGCACGAAGGCTCGCTGATCGCGGCCGATGAGGAAACCATCGGCGGCGTCAATGCCGCGCCGGTGTCGCCGCTGGTGTCGATGCTCGGCCTTCCTAATGAGGCGCAGATCGACGTCATCAACGAAGAGAATGCCGAGAGTTATTGGGAGCGCAGCGACCGCTTCGACATGGCGCTCGATCTGACCACCGGGCGCGCCGGGCTCGACGCATTGGCGCGCGCCATGGAATATTGGATCGCGCATGTGCTCGGCATTGACGTGGTGATCGATCCGATTCCGGAGTTCAACGATGTCGACCTCGCCTGGTATGTCGGGCTCGACGCCGAGGCTACCCGCATCGGCGACATGCTGTGGAACGACGAATATGTCGACGAAGCCACGCGCCGGCGCGTGGTCGGGCTGTTCCGCCTGGTGTTCGACGATCCCTCCTTCATGCTCGACGAGGTGAAGGGCGAGCCGGTCTATCTCATTCTCGCCATGACCTTGGACAACATGATCCGGATGAAGCCGCAAAACCTTGTCTCGGGCCTGCCGGTGCGCCATCTGGAGGCCGTCAGTTGAGCGCCGCCGCGCCGCTGGCAAAGCTTTCGGTCGGCGTGTTGGTCGAGCGCAGCAAGGGCGCCAGCCAGTGGGTCGATTATTTGTGGCGGCCGGTCGGCATTCTCGCCGGCGCGCCGGAGACGCCCGCTTGGACCAAACTCTCCGATGACGGCACTCGTGCGCAGTATTATGCCGGAGCGACTGAGGTCGAGCTCTATCGCAGCGAGACCGGCAACTACCGCGACAATCTGGCGAGCGGCGAGCCGTCGCTCTGGGTGGTTTTGCGGCGCGTCGAGGGCGATCCGCCGTTCGAGCTGTTCATGGTCACCGCCGATCCGGCCGAAGGCGAGGGCATGACCGAGGCCGGAAACGATGTGGTCGAGATGGTGCCGATGCCGCCGCCGGTTCAGGACGCGATCGCGCAATTCATCGCCGAGTATCATGTCGAGCGTGCCTTTACCAAGCGTCAGCGCGACCGCGCCCCGCTCGAGCCGTTGGCGCGGCGCGCGCCGTCCACGGAGCGGCGATGAGCGAGCCTGGCGATTTCCTGGCGCGCTGGTCGCGCCGCAAACGGGCGGCGGCCGAAGCCAAGAGCGCGCCGGCGCAAGAAGCAGTGCAACAAGCTGCGCAAGAACCGGCACAAGAATCAGCGCAAGAATCAGCGCAAGAATCCGTGCAAGCCGAGAATCAATCGGCGGCGCCGGCCGAAGCGGAATTCGACCTTACAAGCCTGCCGCCGCTCGACACGATTGCGGCCGACACCGATATCCGCGCCTTCCTCAAGCCCGGCGTGCCGACTGGCTTGCGGGCTGCGGCGCTTCGTCGCGCCTGGACCGCTGATCCGGCGATCCGCGACTTCCGTGGCCTGCAGGAGAACGACTGGGACTTCAACGATCCCGACTCGATCCCAGGCTTCGGGACGCTCGCGCCCGACTTTGACGCGCGCAAGATGACCGCCCAGGTTTTCGGCGATGCGCGCGACCGGACCGAGCCAAAATTAGACACCGACGTGCAAGCGGTTCCCGCTGCACAAGAATCCGAGCACGCCGACGACCCGCAGGCTGCCGCCAAGGAAGCGGCGGTCGCGCGCGATGCGGCGTCGTTACCGGCGCCGGAACAAGAAATGTTGCAACGCGAACAAGATGTTGCGATGCGAGAAGAAGAACCGAGCGAATCGGTCGCGCAGGTCAAACCGCGCCGGCATGGCGGCGCTCTGCCGCGCCTAGTCCCGGAATAGTGATGACCCCATAGCCGGAGGCTATTGACCCGCGCTCGCCGGCGACGCTAGTTTTTCATTGCAGCAGTTCCAAAGAAACGTCGAAAGAAAACGCTCGATGCGCGATTCGGGCCTCAGCGAAGCGATCCGCGCCGCCGGCGGCGTGAGTGAGCTCGCGCGGCAGATCGGCATCTCGCAACCGTCCGTCTCCAATTGGCTGCGGGTCCCCGCCGAACGTGTGCTCGCGGTCGAGAGCGCCACCGGCATTGGCCGCGCCGTACTGCGGCCCGACCTCTACGGCGCCATCGCGAGCGGTGGTGACATCGACGAGCTCGATGCCGCCCGCGCGCAGGAATACGCCCTGCTCGCTGCCTTGCTAATGCGGGCGCCCGATGCCCAACTCCTGTCCAATCTCGCCAAGCTGCGCGGCGATGCCAGCCCTCTCGGGATGGCGCATGTCGCGCTGGCGGAAGCAGCCGAGCGCGCCAGCGCCGACCGGGTTGCGAATGAGTTCTTCGACCTTTTCATCGGCATCGGGCGCGGCGAGCTGTTGCCTTATGGCTCCTACTATCTCACCGGTTTCTTGAACGAGCGCCCGCTCGCGCGCCTGCGCGAGGACCTCGCCGTCGTCGGCATCGAGCGCGCCGTCGGCATGGCCGAGCCGGAGGATCATGCCGGCATCCTGTGCGAAATCATGGCTGGCCTCGCGAGCCGGCGACTGCCGGCTCCGCCCGATTCGGAGCGGCTGATTTTCGAGAAGCATCTGGCACCGTGGCTCGCCCGTTTCTTCATTGACTTGGAGCGGGCCGAAGCGGCCGATTTCTACCGCCGGGTGGGAACGCTCGGCCGCGTGTTCGTGGACATCGAAGCCGAGGCTTTCGGTCTGCCGTCGTGAGGCAGGGCGAGGACTCGCAACAAACGCTTTGTCGAAGGAGGAAACGGCGATGACGCAACAGGACAAGAGCAGACTCGGCCGTCGCGACTTCCTGCGCGCCATGGGCGCCGGCATGGCGGTGACCGCCGCCGCTCCGCTCGCGCAAGAGGCGAAAGCCGACAGCGAAAGCAACGACGTCAAGCGCAAGGCCCGCTATCAGGCCAACTCGGCCGATGTCCAGGCCTATTACCGCGTCAATCGCTATCCGCGCTAAGGGAGGTGCATGTGCTGATCCGTAAAGCAGAGCGCCAGGCACGCCGAAGCACGCTCGCCACGACCCTTTCAGAGCCATCGAAGGGCGGTCTTGATCGCCGCAGTTTCCTCGCCCGCTCCGGCCTCGCGGCCGGCGCGCTCGCCGCCGTCGGCAGCCTGCCGCTCACCGCGGTGCGCAAGGCCGAGGCCGGTCCGCCGCCCGCGCCGGGCGCGCAGGTCACCATCCGCAAAAGCATCTGCACGCATTGCGCTGTCGGCTGCACCGTGCTCGCCGAAGTGTCGAATGGCGTGTGGATCGGCCAGGAGCCGGCCTGGGATTCGCCGATCAATCGCGGTTCGCATTGCGCCAAGGGCGCCGCGGTGCGCGAACTGGTCTCCGGTGAGCGGCGGCTGAAATATCCGATGAAGCTGTCGGGCGGCAAATGGAGCCGCATCTCCTGGGACCAGGCAATCAACGAGATCGGCGACAAGATCCTGGACATCAGGGGCAAATCGGGACCGGACTCGGTCTACTGGCTGGGCTCGGCCAAGATGACCAATGAAGGCGCCTATCTGTTCCGCAAGTTCGCGGCCTTCTGGGGCACCAACAACACCGATCACCAGGCGCGTATTTGCCATTCGACGACCGTCACCGGCGTGGCCAATACTTGGGGCTACGGCGCGATGACCAACAGCTTCAACGACATCCGCAATTCCAAGACCCAGCTCATCATCGGCGGCAATCCGGCCGAAGCGCATCCGGTCTCTCTTCAGCATCTCTTGGAAGGCGCCGAGCTGAACAAGGCAAATGTCATCGTCATCGATCCGCGCATGACGCGCACGGCCGCGCATGCCACGGAATATGTGCGCCTACGCCCGGGCACCGACATTCCGGTTCTGTATGGCATGATGTGGCACATCCTCAAGAACGGCTGGGAAGACAAGGAATTCATCAGGCAGCGCGTCTTCGGATTCGAGGACACGCGCAAGGAAATCGAGAAGTGGAATCCGCAGGAGGTCGAGCGGGTCTCCGGCGTTCCCGCCGCGCAGCTCGAACGTGTCGCCAAGATGTTCGCGACAGAGAAGCCCTCGACGCTGATCTGGTGCATGGGCCAGACCCAGCACACGGTCGGCACCGCCAATGTGCGCGCGAGCTGCATCGCGCTGCTGCTCACCGGCAATGTCGGCGGTCCCGGCATGGGCGCCAACATCTTCCGCGGCCACGATAACGTGCAGGGCGCCACCGATGTCGGCCTCGATGTCGTGACGCTGCCCTTCTACTACGGCCTTGTCGAGGGCGCCTGGAAGCATTGGTCGCGCGTCTGGGAAGTCGACTACAATTATCTGCTGGGCCGTTTTGACAACAAGAAAATCATGGAGACGCCCGGCATCCCGCTTACGCGCTGGTTCGACGCGGTGCTGCTGCCGAAGGACCAGGTCGCCCAGAAGGACAATGTGCGGGCCATGTTCGTGCAGGGCCACGCCAGCAACAGCATCACGCGCATTCCCGAATCGCTGAAGGGCCTCGCCAAGCTCGACCTGCTGGTGGTCGCCGATCCGCATCCGACCACCTGGGCGTCGCTCGCGGTGAACGCCGGCCGCCAGGACAATATGTACCTGCTGCCGATCGCGACGCAGTTTGAATGCAAAGGCTCGCGCGTGGCCTCCAACCGCTCGCTGCAGTGGGGCGAGCAGATCGTCAAGCCGATTTTCGAATCGAAGGACGATCTCGAAGTCATCTATCGCATGGCGAAGAAGCTCGGCTTCGGCGACCCGATGTTCAAGAACATCAAGATCAACGACAATCTGCCGGAGGCCGAAGACGTCTTGCGCGAGATGAATCGCGGAAGCTGGTCCACCGGCTATTGCGGCCAGTCGCCCGAGCGGCTGAAGGCGCACATGCGCAACCAGTCCAAGTTCGACCTGGTTACCATGCGCGCGCCCAAGGACGATCCGGAGGTCGGCGGCGACTATTATGGCCTGCCCTGGCCGTGCTGGGGTTCGCCGGCGGTCAAACATCCCGGCTCGCCGTTGCTCTACAACACCCACCTCCATGTCATGGACGGCGGCGGCACCTTCCGCGCCCGCTTCGGCGTCGAACGCGAGGAAAAACTCCCCGACGGCACGACCCGCAAGGTCAACCTGCTCGCGGAAGGGTCGTATTCGCTCGGGTCGGAAATCAGGGACGGATATCCCGAATTCACGCTCGGCGTCCTAAAGAAACTCGGCTGGGACGGCGGCCTGACGCCGGAAGAACTCGCGGTCATCAACAAGGTCAACCCGACCAACCCGGATGCGGTGTCGTGGTCGATCGACCTCTCGGGCGGCATCCAGCGCGTCGCGATGTTGCACGGCTGCGTACCCTTCGGCAACGCCAAGGCGCGCATGAACGCGTTCGGCCTGCCCGACCCGATCCCGGTGCATCGCGAGCCGATCTACACCCCGCGGGTCGAACTGGTGTCGAAATATCCGACGCTGCCCGATGCCAAGCAGTTCCGCCTGCCCAATATCGGCTTCACGGTGCAGAAGTCGGCGGTCGATCGCGGCATTGCCAAGCAATTCCCGCTCATCCTGTCGTCCGGCCGTCTGGTCGAATACGAAGGCGGCGGCGAAGAGACCCGCTCCAACCGCTGGCTCGCCGAACTGCAGCAGGACATGTTCATCGAAATCAATCCGGCGGACGCCGCTGACCGCGGCATCAGGGACGGAGGTTGGGTCTGGGTGACCGGCGCCGAGAACAGCTCAAAGGCGAAAGTGAAGGCGCTCGTGACCGAACGTGTCGGCAAGGGCGTGGCCTGGATGCCGTTCCATTTCGGCGGCTGGTTCGCCGGCAAGGATCTGCGCGGCAACTATCCGACCGGCACCGATCCGATCGTGCTCGGCGAGAGCGCGAACACCATCACCACCTACGGCTACGACCCGGCGACCGGCATGCAAGAGCCAAAAGCCACGCTGTGTCAGATCCAGGCGGCTTAAGGAGGAATCACCATGGCACGAATGAAGTTCCTCTGCGACGCCGACCGCTGCATCGAATGCAATGCCTGCGTCACCGCCTGCAAGAACGAGCACGAGGTGCCTTGGGGCATCAACCGCCGTCGCGTCGTAACGCTCAATGACGGAAAACCGGGTGAGCGCTCGGTCTCCATGGCGTGCATGCACTGCACCGACGCGCCCTGCGCGGCGGTCTGCCCGGTGGATGCCTTTTATACGACGGCGGACGCTGTCGTTCTGCACTCGAAAGACATTTGCATCGGCTGCGGCTATTGCTTCTACGCCTGCCCGTTCGGCGCCCCTCAATATCCCAAGCTTGGCAATTTCGGCACGCGCGGCAAGATGGACAAGTGCACATTCTGCGCTGGCGGTCCGGAAGCGGACGGCAGCAAGGAAGAGTACGAGAAATACGGCGCCAACCGGCTGGCCGAGGGCAAGTTGCCGCTCTGCGCGGAAATGTGCTCGACCAAGTCGCTGCTCGCAGGCGACGGCGACGTGATCGCGCAAATCTACAAGGACCGCGTCTCCAGGCGGGGCTTCGGCTCCGGCGCCTGGGGCTGGCAGACTGCCTATCGCGAGACGATCGCGACGTAAAACGTGTTGCTCGTCATGGCCGGGCAAAGAGCCGTCTTTGCTCGAAATGTCCCGGCCATCCGCGTCTTTCTTGCGGCCATCCAGGCAGCTGAGACACGGATGCCAGGCACGAGGCCGGGCACGGCGCAGGAAAGACCGGCGAACCGACCGACGGAATTTTATCGCGAAGTCCAAAAGGAGGCACTGTCATGGCGAGACTTCTGGCGAATATTCGCTTGATCGTCGGCGCGCTGGCGCTGGGGCTCGTCATTGCGATGACTGCACCGGCCTTTGCGCAGCGGAGCATTGTCGATCCGAACGCCGATGCGGTGACAGAGCAGCAACTCCTGAAGCAGCTCAAGGGCGGCGTGATTTCCGGGCAGGTCAGCATTCCGGATCAAAGGGCCGCCAACCTCATTCATCCGGCCGGCCGCGAATGGCGCAAATTCCGCACCATTTGGCTGAAATGGATCGGCGGCATCGTCATCCTCGGCATGCTGGCGCTGCTCGTGATCTTCTATCTGTGGCGCGGCACGATCCGCATCGAGGGCGGCCGGTCAGGCCGGAAGCTCGTGCGCTTCACCGCATTCGAGCGTTTCGTGCATTGGCTCACCGCCAGCACCTTCGTCATTCTCGGGATCACCGGGCTGAATATCACATTCGGCCGCGCCCTGATCCTGCCTTGGCTGGGTCTGGAGAGCTTCAGTGCCTGGTCGGAATGGGCGAAATACGCGCATAATTTTCTCAGCTTCGCCTTCACCATCGGCGTGGTGCTGATGTTCCTGATGTGGATCGGCCAGAACTTCCCGACCAAGGCCGACATCACCTGGTTCAAGATGGGCGGCGGCATGGGCAAGGGCTCGGCGCATGCGCCCGCATGGAAATTCAATGCCGGGCAGAAGCTCTTGTATTGGTTCATCGTGCTGGGCGGCGTGGCCATGATGATTTCAGGCTATATGCTCATCTTCCCGTTCGCCGGTGGGCTGAACGTCGGTGACATGCAGCTCGCCCAGATATTCCACGGCGTGGTCGGCATGCTGTTCATCGCGCTCATCCTGGCGCACATCTATCTCGGCACGCTCGGCATGGAAGGCGCGTTCGAGTCGATGGCCGACGGCACGGTCGACTATAATTGGGCCAAGGAGCACCATCCGCTCTGGCTCGAAGAGGAAATGGCGCAGACCCGGAGCGGAAAGGGCGACGACCGGCTGGTGACGTCCACGCCGGCGGAATAGTCACTGCTGACTCTGATGCGAATGCAAAACGCCCGGCGCCATAGCCGGGCGTTTTTTTGCTTGCGTTGTCACGCGCGCATTTACTGTCGTCCCCGCGAAAGCGGGGACCCGGTACGCCGCAGCGTCTCGATAGGCTGCGGCGTACTCGAGCGTGATTGTTTCATATCGAGGCGCCGGTCACGAGCACCACGGGCTCCCTCTCCCTGGCGGCTTTCGCTCGCTTGGCCGGGACGACGCCAAGGGGATGACTACGGCCGCACCGCCTTCGCTATATCGACCTTTACCTTCGCGCCCAAATCGGCGAGCGAATCGTGCAGGAGCTGGATCGCATAGACCGGGTTGTGCACGAAGGCGCCCGGGTCTTTGGTGACGAACTGATAATTATAGGCGGCTTTCATCAGCCGCGGCGTCCAGGCCTTATAGCGGTTGGGG
>DASZQT010000060.1:0-5173 GCA_035549515.1 Pseudolabrys sp.
TCCACCAGCACGATCTGCCGGCCGTAATTGCGGAAGTAGTCCTTGTAGAAGCGCTCGACCACTTCGCGCTTGTAGACCTCGTAGCGTTCGGCCATCAGCGCGCCGAGCGAGCCCGGCGTCGGGCGGTCGACGCCTTCCGGCACGTCGAGCGGCGCGAACCAGAGATATGGCACGTCGCCGAGCGAGCCGGGGCAGACGAAACGCCCGGGCTGCAGATAGCTCAGGCCGTGCTTGTCGCGCGCGGTCATCAGCAGCGCGCGGTAAAGATCGTGCGCCTCCTTCGCCACCGCTTCGCTCGAGGCTTCGCTCGCCGGATGATCGGCGAGAAAGCTCAAGAAATCGCGGCCGATGTCGGCGCGCAAGCCCCGCCGCCACAGCAGCAGCATGGCGCGCGACCACTCGGCATAGCTTTGCGACAAGAGCGGCAGATCGAGCAGCCATTCGCCGGGATAATCGACGATCTTCAATTTGAGCGTGGCGGCGGGCCCGCTGACGCGCCCGAGCAACTGGCCGATCAGGCCGGTCGGTCGGAAACGGATGTCGATGCCGATCTCGCTGATGTCGGCGGTGGCGCGCGGCCACGCGGCCGGCACCGCCGCCATGGCCTCGATGTTCGCCTGGTAGGGAAAGCGCGGCAGAAGATGCGCCTTGGCGCCCTCCAGCCGGGCCGCGATCAGCCGGCCTTCGCCCACGACCTTGAGCAGCGGCATGCGGTTGGGGTTATGCAGCGCGCTCAGGAAATTGTGAATCAGGCTGGTGATGAACACGGTCTTGCCGGCGCGCGACAGCCCGGTCACCGCCAGCCAGACGGTGGAGCCCTTGGCCAGTTCGGTCAGGTTGGCGGCCTCGGTCAGACCCTCGAGCCAGTCGCCCAGCGCAGGTAGCTTCACCATGTCGAAAACCTCGCGGGGCGCACGGGCCATTTCCTTTCATCGCCGGCTTGCATGGCGGGACATATAGCGATTGTTCGCCACTTTGCAGCGGCACAATGTAGACGCCGCCGCGGCCCTGGCGTAGCGTGCGGCCCGCTTCCCTCCCGCCTCATCCCGGAGTTCGCGATGGCCGACCCCGTGATTGCCGTTACCGACAGCGTGTTTCCCAATCTCGATCCGGCCATGGCCGCGCTGGCCAAGCTCAATCCGACTTTCCGCATGTCGAAAAGCGTCAATGCCGACGACATCCTGGCGGTGGCCAAGGATGCCGACGCCATCCTGGTGACTTACGCCAAGATCACGCGCGACATCATTATGCAGCTCACCCGCTGCAAGGCGATCGGCCGCTTCGGACTCGGCGTCGACAACATCGATCTGCCGGCCGCCAAGGAGAAGGGCATCGCGGTCAATTACGTGCCCGACTACTGCATCCGCGAAGTTGCCGACCACGCCATGGCGCTGCTGTTGTCGCTGATCCGCAAGGTGCCGTTGTCGAACAGGCTCGTGCAGGCCGGGCGCTGGGAAATGCCGGCGGTGGTGCCGATCCGCCGGCTTGAGGGCACCGTGCTGGGGCTGTTGGGCTTCGGCAATATTCCGCGGCTGGTGGCGCCGCGCGCGCAGGCGTTCGGCATGAAGGTGATCGCTTACGATCCCTTCGCCAAGCCCGAACTGTTTTCTGCCGCCGGCGTCGAGAGCGTCGATCTCGATACGCTGCTCGCGACATCGGACTATATTTCCGTGCATGCGCCGCTGACACCATCGACGCGCGGCATGCTGAATGCGAGCGCCTTCGGCAAGATCAAGAAAGGCGCACTGATCGTGAACACCGCGCGCGGACCTCTGATCGACGAGCCGGCGCTCGTCGCCGCGCTCGATGCCGGTCAGGTCGGCGGCGCCGCGCTCGACGTGGTGGCGGCGGAGCCGCTGGCGAAGGACTCTCCCCTCATCGGCCGCGACAATGTCATCCTCACGCCGCACACCGCGTTCTATTCGATCGAGGCGCTCGACGAGCTGCAGAGCAAATGCGCCAGCGACGTGGCGCGCGTGCTCAGCGGCGAGAAGGCGGTCTATCCGATCAGCGCGTGACCCGCACTGCGTTGCCCGCGCCGTTCGTGTCGTCCATCATGCGGGTCGAACCGCAATGGATCGACTACAATGGCCATCTCAACATGGCCTATTACAACGTGCTGTTCGACCGCGCGGTGGATGAAGCCTATGAGGCGATCGGCATCGGCCTCGATTACCTGAAGACCACCAACCATTCGACCTTCACCGCCGAAGCGCATATCCGCTACTTGCGCGAAATCCACGAAGGCGATCCCGTGCGCGTGACCTTCCACCTCATCGACTACGACGCCAAGCGCATTCATTATTTCGAACAGCTTTTCCATGCCGACGAAGGCTTCCTGTCGGCGACCTCCGAGAACATGACATTGCATGTCGACATGAGCGCGAAGAAAGTGGTCGCCTTCCCCGACGTCATCATGCAACGCCTGGCCGCGATGAAAGCCGCGCATGCGGCACTGCCGCTGCCCGAGGGCCTCGGGCGACGGATTGCGATGCCGGGCAAATCTTGAATGCCGCACGGCTGAAAGCCGCGTCATACTCCGGCATAAAAGTCGCGTGCAATTGACACGCTTCGATTTCGCTCGATAGCATCCTCGTCGCGCGCAGGGCTGTATTGAAATGCGGGACAGGGTGGAAATGTCGATCACAGTCGAAAAAACAGCCTCGGTCGCGCGCGCGCCGGCTTCCGTGCAAATCCGCGAGCACAAGATTCCGAGTGCCGGCAGCGCGCCCTACATCTGCATCGAAGGTCCCGACCGCGATCTGTGGTTCTGCGAAAGCGGCGCCGCCAAGATCGGCCGCTTCGATCCGCGCAACGCGAGCTTCACTGAATTTGCCTTGCCGACGGAGGGCGCCACGCCAATCGGCATCACGCTAGGCGCCGATGGCAATCTCTGGTTCGCGCAAAAGAAGGCGAACAAGATCGGCCGCATCTCGCCCGACGGCGCGCTGACGGAATTTGCGCTGCCGACCGCGGCGGCCGGCCCCGACGGCATCGCGCTCGGGCCGGACGGCAATGTCTGGTTCTCGGAGACAGACGCCGGCCAGATCGGCCGCATTACGCCTGACGGCCGCATCACCGAATTCAAGTTCGGCATCTCGCCCGGCAGTAAGCCGTTGTCGATCGTGGTGCGCGACGGCGCGCTCTGGTTCAGCGAAGCGGCCGGCAACCGCGTCGCCCGCATCACCGTGGATGGCGAGGTGAGCGAATACGACATCCCGGGCGACGATCCGCAGCCGCGCGCCATGGTCACGCATGCCGACGGCAATATCTGGTTCGTGGAGACCGGCGCCAACGCGCTCGGCCGCGTCGACCGCAATGCGGTGTTCAGCGAGTTCAAGATTCCGACCCCGAACGCCTCGCTGCGCGGTGTCACCGTCGGGCCGGACGGCAATCTCTGGTTCACCGAGAACTTCGCCAACAAGATCGGCTGCATGGCGCCGGACGGCACGCTCATCGGCGAATACGACATTCCGACGCCGGCAAGCGGCGCGCGCTGCATCGCCGCGCTGTCGAACGGACGGCTTTATTTCACGCAATACGATGCCGGGATGATCGGAGAAGTCATCCTCGGTTAGTTGGCGCATACGGGGAGGAATCCGATGGCTGTCGAGCGCATCGACTATCAAGGCGGCAATGCCGGCTGCTGCGGCGCACTGGTCTATGACGAGCGCGTCGGCGGCCGCCGGCCGCTCCTGCTGATGGCGCCGAACTGGCTCGGCGTCACCGACGACGCCATCAAGCGCGCCGAGATGATGGCGGGTAGCAAATATGTCGTCTTTGTCGCCGACATGTATGGCGACGCCAAGGTTTGCAGTGGTCCGCCGGAAGCCGCGCCCTTGGCCGATGGCTTGCGCGCCGACGCGCCCGAACGCCGCCGCCGCATCATGAGCGCACTCGAAACGTTACGCCGGGAAAGCGACAAGCGCGGCATCGGCGATCTTTCACGCCAGGCGGCGGCCGGCTTTTGCTTCGGCGGCGGCAATGTGCTCGAGCTCGCGCGCGCCGGCGCCGATATTCAGGCCGTGGTCTGCCTGCACGGCGATCTCATCACCACCATGCCGGCCGGTCCAGGCGACATCAAAGCGGCGATCTGCGTGTTGCACGGCTCGAAGGACCCGGTGGTGCCGAAGGAGCATCGCGACGCGTTGGAAGCCGAGTTGGAAACGAGCGGCGCCAAATGGCAGATGCTGGTGTTCGGCGGGCTGTTGCACTCGTTCAGCGAGATCGAGACCAACATGCCGGGCATCGCCTGCTACGACGCCGGCGCGGCGCGCCAGAGCTACAACATGATCGACGACTTCGTGAGCGCGGCGTTCGACGGCAAGTTATAAACGCCGCGTTCGCATCAAAAAAATAACAAGCTGATAAAATGGGGAAGGAAACGTCATGAGCATCGTGCGACGACTATTGTTGAGTCTGCTGCTCGCCTGCGCGGCGCTGCCGGCGCAGGCGGCGGGCTATCCGGAGCGTCCGATCCGGCTGATCGTCTCGATCGCGGCCGGCAGCGTCACCGACGTGATCATGCGCAAGGCGGCGGCGGAGCTGACGCCCACTGTCGGCCAGCAATTCGTGATCGAGAACCGCGGCGGCGCCAGCGGCATCCTGGCCGCTCAGACCTGCGCGGCGGCGACGCCCGACGGCTATACGCTATGCGTGATCTATCACAGCACGATGTCTTATAATCCGCTGTTGTTCGACAAGCTGCCCTATGACGCCGATCGCGATCTGGTGCCGATCACGCGGCTGTTCTTCCTCAACGAAGGTCTGTTCGTGTCGTCGGCGCTCGGCGTGAACTCTGTGGCCGAGCTCAAGAAGCTGGCGCAGTCGAAACCGGAAAGCCTCAACTACGCCACGCTCGGCGAAGGCTCGTTCCCCGATCTGTTCCTGCGCTGGCTCAACAACCAGTGGGGCACCAAGATCGTCGGCGTGCCCTACAAGGGCGGCGGCCCGGCGGCGCAGGCGCTCGCCGGCAATCAGGTGCAGTTGACGCGCTTCGGCATCGGCAACTTCCTCGGGCTGATCAAGAGCGGCCATGTGAAGGCGCTGGCGGTCTCGGCCGATCAACGCTCGCCGCTGTTGCCGGATGTGCCGACTTTGGCCGAGGCCGGGCTCGGCGGCTATCCCGGTCAGGGCTGGTGGGGTCTCGCCGCGCCCAAGGGCACGCCGCCGG
>DASZQT010000061.1:0-17105 GCA_035549515.1 Pseudolabrys sp.
GAGAATCCGACGCCGATCATCATGCCGTGTCATCGCGTGCTCGCCGCGAATGGCAAGAGCGGCGGCTTTTCCGGCGCCGGCGGCGTCGTCACCAAGCTGCGCCTGCTCACCATCGAAGGCGCGCAGCCGAACGGCCCGACGTTGTTCGATCGTCTGCCGCTCGAGGCGCGGCGGCGCTGATCATTCCACGCAAATAATTGCGTAGCGCCAGCGTGGCCGTCAGCACAGCTCCTGTCATCGCCGGGCTTGTCCCGGTGATCTCGCTTAGAAGGGCACCGTGCCAACCTAAGCGGGATGGCCGGGACATTAGGGCGTTCACCCCCGTCTTCGACGGGCGATGCCCGGCCACGACAACCGAGTGTCTTTTCGCTGGAAGAAGATGGCGTGCCGCTCAAATCCATTCCGCCTGCTCGTCCCAGCGCGTCGGAAACATGTTGATGTACTGCACCATGCGCGGGCGCGAGCCGCGGTTGGGGCTGGCGCCGTGCGGCAGCGCCTGGTGCCAGATCACGAGGTCGCCGGCGCGCCCGCCGATCGGCTTTGAACCGAGCGCATGCAGGTTCTGTTCACGCGGATGCGCGCCGGGCGGCAAGTTCTTCAGCCAGTCCTCGCCCCAGCGCTGGAAACCGGGCACCAGCGTGAACGCGCCCTGCTCGGGTGGTGTGTCGCTTAAATATAGGATGCCCTGGGTGCCGAACGGGATCGGCGTCTTCACGCTGCAGTCCCAATGCAGATCCGGGCCGCGGAATTTGTAATTCTCGCGCTCCGGCGCGTTGAAGCCGACGCGATCGGTGGTCACCCACAGGTCGCTGGTGCCCCACAATTGCGCGAAGGCTTTGTGAATGCGCGGGCTGCGCCGATTGGCCTCGAAAGCGGGGTGCTGGAAATATTGCACCATGATGCCGTGGTCATTTTGCGGATACCAGGTCAGCGGGTCGTCGGCACGCGCGCCGAGACGATCCCACAGCGCCTGCGCCGCCGCGTCGCGGCTGTCGGCGGGCACGGCATCGTGCAGCACGACATAGCCATGCTCACCCCAGCAGGCGAGATCGTCGGCCGAGAGCACCGGCGCGCCCGCGTCCACTTCGGCGAGCCAGGCCTTGATGTCGTCGGGGTAGTCCATGCCGGCGATCGCCGCGTTGATGCGGGGGACTTGGCTCAGCGCCGCGCCGCCGGTGGTCTTGAGCACCCATTG
The DNA here is from genome assembly GCA_035549515.1 of Pseudolabrys sp. Taxonomy (GTDB): domain Bacteria; phylum Pseudomonadota; class Alphaproteobacteria; order Rhizobiales; family Xanthobacteraceae; genus Pseudolabrys. Next base: position 1,196 of record DASZQT010000061.1, read on the forward strand.
CTCGAACTCGGCGAATGTCGGCGTTTGTCGGGCGAGGTAGTCGAGCGTTTGCTCGAGCCCGACCCCGAGCGCGTGGATGACGAGGTCGTCGAAATGGCGGTCGTCGACTTCGGCCGGCGCGGCGACGCCTTGGCGGGCCGCCATCAGCCGTGCCCAGGTGCGCTTGAGTTGGTAGACGCCGAGCAGGCCGGTTTCGCTGGTCGGCGGCAGCGGGGCAGGCGGACCGCGATCGGCGGGGGAGGCACGGGCGACTGGCATGGTTGTGTTTCGTCGTTGATTCGTCCTTAAGTAAGCTATGGCGGGCGGTTCCGCGTCAATCGCCTCCGCCCGGCGGCGGGAAAACCGTTTTTCACCTCAGACATTTATCGACGGCGCGCGCCCCGTGATGTAAAAGCCCTTCACATGAGAAGGACGTCATGAGCTGGGGCAAGCGCGACGGCGGCCCGCGCGGCTACCATCACGGCAACCTGAAGGAAGCCCTGGTGCGCGCCGCGCTGGAATTGATCGCGGAGAAGGGGCCGGCCGGCTTTACCTTCGCCGACGCCGCGCGCTGGGCCGGGGTCTCGCCGGCCGCGCCCTACCGTCATTTTCGCGACCGTGACGCGCTCATCGCAGATGTGGCGCGGCGCGGCTTCGAGGCTTTCACGGAGGTGCTGACGAAGGCCTGGGACGACGGCCGCCCGGACCCGATGAGCGGCTTCGAGCGGCTGGGCAAGGCCTATCTCGATTTCGCCGCGCGCGAGCCCGCTTATTATTCCGCCATGTTCGAGGCCGGCATCGCGCCCGACACCGATCCACTGCTGCGCGAGGCCGGCGACCGCGCCTTCGGGGTGCTGCGCATGGCGGCGGAAAAGCTGGTCGCGCTCATGCCGCCGCAAGGGCGGCCGCCCGCAATGATGGTGGCGCTGCACATCTGGGCGACCACGCACGGCATCGCCTCGCTGTTCGGCCGCGGCGATGCGGCGCGGCGCGCGCTGCCGATGCCGCCGGAAGAATTGTTGGAGGCGGCGGTGCTGATCTATCTGCGCGGGCTCGGCTTGACGGAAAGCGTGGCGCGCAAGGGTCAATGAGCGTCGACGCCTTGATGCGGCGATGCTTGGCGCAATAGATGCTTCTCGCAATAGATGCTTCGCGCAATGGATGATTGTCGCAATGGATGATTGTCGCAATAGAGTGCTTCGCGGACCGTAAACGCGCATGGCCGGGCAAGCCCGGCCATGTCATCGGTTCTCGATTTTTCAGGCGCGGCGGATCAATCGATGCGTTTGGTGTAGGTCGCCTTGAATGTGACGTTGCAGCCGGTCGTATTCCACATCGTGTTGATCGTGCCGGTGATCATCACGTTCGTGGTGCTCGCAGTCACCGGCGACGGCGTCACTTTGAAATTCGAATAGGTCGCAGTGTAGCTGAATGCCTTGGCGCGGCTGTTGATGCCGGAGCCGGCGTAATTGCCGCTGCCGTTCATTTGCTTGATCGTGCTTTCGCTGCTGTTCTGAAAGTCGATCGCAGCGCGCGTCTGAATCAGCGACAGGAAGGTGTTGGTGTCGCTGCTGTTGATCTTCGGCCGATAGATCGAAACATTCGTGCTGCCCACGCCGGTGCCGCCGACGCCCGAGCATTGGGTCGTCGAACTCGTCACGGTGTAAAAGCCTTCCCACGCCGCCTGCGTGTCGGCGGCGGCGGCCGGACCGGCGATCATCAGCGCGCCGGCAAACGCAATCCAGAATTTCATCGTGGCACCTCCCAGGTTGGTCGCCGCCAACCTACAGCGACGACACCGGTGCCCGCATAAATTAGGCGTAAATTCCCTTTTGTTTCCACGCCCTCTTCCGCCGATGTGGACGGCGCGCGACCCCGGACCCACGACGCCGAAGAAAGAACCGCGCGCGAGGCATGAGGACTGCCTCACGGGGAGTTGAAAATTGGCCTGGCCAAACCACCTATGGACAATGTGAAGCCTATTGACATTGGCTCCGCTCAGACTTAATGATGTAAATGTTATTTACATTCACGTGAGGTCGCCCATGCCTATCACCGCGAGACTCGACGAATACGGCAAGCCTGCCTGGATTGCCCTGATCGTGCTGGGATTCATGGTCTTCTGGCCGCTGGGCCTGGCGATCCTCGCCTTCACGATATGGAGCGGACGCATGGGATGCGGTTACTACGGCAGCCACGATCGCTGGCAGCACAAGATGGATCGCCTGCAGCGCAAGATGGACTGGATGCGCGCGAAGATGGGCGGAGCGCCCTGGAGCGGCGGGTCTTGGGCCGGCGGCCCGTGGAATGCCGGCGCTTCGAGCGGCAACCGCGCCTTCGACGAATACCGCTCCGAGACGCTGCGCCGTCTGGAGGACGAGCAGCGCGAGTTCAAGGACTTCCTGCACCGCCTGCGCATGGCGAAAGACAAGGCCGAGTTCGACCAGTTCATGGCCGAGCGCCGCAACCGCCCCACCTCGGACGCGCCCCCGCCGCAAGGTTGACGGTTGCCCCTCTGCCGTGACGCGAGGCCGCCCTTCCCCGAGGGCGGCCTCTTTTTTTGTGCCTCCGCGCTAAGTGCAGCGGTAGCGGGTGATGCGCCGCGGCATCGCACCGTCATTGCGAGACCCGCGGAGCGGGTCGAAGCAATCCAGGCGGGATAAAAGCGCTGGATTGCTTCGCGCTGCGCGCTCGCAATGACGGATGGGTCCGCTACGGCAGCGACATCGGTCGGCCGAAGACCGCCGCTAACCAATTATTAACCACAATCAGCGCCTTCTGCCGGGGAGGCTGCCTGCCTGCGCGCCCTAGTTTGGCCAAGTTTCGCGGGGATTTCGTGATCCCGCCGGTGGTGGACACACGAGTTTTCGCGAAACTTCGGGCTTTTCCGTCGGGCGTGCGGGCGATGAGACGCCAGCGCGCGCCGCAAGCACTTGAGGGTTTTGCGACAGCCGCGCCGGTTCGACCAATGCAACGGGACGCGCGGAAAGGGACGTGCCCATGAATCCTGGCGATGTGGCACAGTCGGCCCTGCCACTTACCTCGTCCGATCTGTCTCTGCTGACGCTGTTCTGGCACGCCCATTGGATCGTGAAGACGGTCATGGTCGGTCTGCTGGTGGCCTCGGTCTGGGTGTGGGCGATCGCGATCGACAAGACCGTGCTTTACGCGCGCACGCGCCGCGCCATGGACCGTTTCGAGCAGGCCTTCTGGTCGGGCGAGTCGCTGGAAGAGCTTTACCGTTCGCTGGTGTCGAAGCCGACCGATTCCATGGCCGCGCTGTTCGTGGCCGCGATGCGCGAATGGAAGCGCAGCTTCGAGGGCAATCCGCGCTCCTTCGCCGGCCTGCAGATGCGCATTCAGAAGGTCATGGACGTGACCATCGCGCGCGAGGTCGAACGGCTGGAGCGCCGTCTCCTGGTGCTGGCGACGGTCGGCTCGGCCGGCCCCTTCGTCGGCCTGTTCGGCACCGTCTGGGGCATCATGACCAGCTTCCAGTCGATCGCCGCCTCGAAAAATACCTCGCTGGCGGTGGTGGCGCCCGGCATCGCGGAGGCGCTGTTTGCGACCGCGATCGGCCTTGTGGCCGCCATACCGGCGACCATTTTCTATAATAAGTTCGCGTCGGAGGTGAACAAACAGGCCCAGCGCCTGGAGGGTTTCGCCGACGAGTTTTCCGCGATCTTGTCGCGCCAGATCGACGAGAGGGGATAAGGGGATAATGGCCGCGAATGTCGGCACACCGATCGTCGGGCGCAGGAAGCATCAGCGCCAGCGCGTGATGAGCGAAATCAACGTCACGCCCATGGTGGACGTGATGTTGGTGCTGCTCATCATCTTCATGGTGTCGGCGCCGCTGCTGACCGTCGGCGTGCCGATCGACCTGCCGCAGAGCCAGGCCAAGAGTCTCGAGCAGGACAAGGAGCCGCTTACCATTTCGGTGAACGGGCAGGGCAAGGTCTTCCTGCAGAACTCCGAAATCGATGTCGGCGAACTGGTGGCCAAGCTGCAGGCGGTGGCGCAGACGCGCGGCGGCACCGAGGCGCGCATCTATGTGCGCGGCGACAAAAGCGTGAACTACGGGACGATGATGAAGGTGATGGGCCAGCTTTCGTCGGCCGGCTTTCATCGGGTGGCGCTGGTGACCGAATTCGAGCAGGGCTCGAAAGCAAACTGATGCAGATGAAGAAGGCCACAGCGATCTCGGCCGGCCTGCACGCGGCGGTGCTCGTGTGGGCGACGGTGTCGTTTTCGAGCCGGGCGCTCGATGCGACCCCGGTCGAGTCGCTGCCGGTCGATTTCATCAGCGAGAAGGATTTCTCCCAGCTCACCAAGGGCATCAAAGAAGCGCCCAAGCCGGTCGACAAGCCCAAGCCCCTGGTCGAGAAGAAGGCCGAGCCGATCAAGCCGGTCGAGGACATCAAGCCCAAGATCAGCGACAAGCCGGAGATCAAGCCGACCGCCGACAAGGTGCCGACGCCACCGCCGGCGCCCGAGCAGAAGCCTGAGAAGCAAAAAGAAGCAAAGGCCGCCGATCCCAAGCCGCCCGAGCCGATGGCCGAGCAGAAGCCCGATCCGATCGCCGAGAAGCTCAAGAAGGACGATACGCCGAAGCTCTCGAAGGTGGCCGAGCGGCTGCCGCCGCGTCGCCCGACGCCCCAGCCGCAGAAGCCGCAGCCCAAATTCGACGCCGACAAGATCGCGGCCCTGCTCGACCAGCGCGATCCGCGCCGCATGGCGGCCGCCGGCGTCGAGCCGAATTCCGCGCCCACGCTCGGCACCGCCATGGGCAATGCGCCGCAGCTTTCGCAATCGGAATTCGACGCGCTGCGCGCGCGCCTGATGGCACTTTGGAATCCGCCGGTAGGCATTCAGAATCCGGAAGACTACATCATCCGCATTCGCATCAGGCTCGGCCGCGATGGCCGCTTGAGCGCGCCGCCGGCCGTGCTCTCGAGTGGCAACGGCGCGCTGTTCAACACCGCGCGCGACAGCGCGGTGCGCGCCGTGTTCCAGGGCCAACCCTTCGACATGCTGCGGCCCGAACACTACGAGGCCTGGAAAGACATCGAAGTCACCTTCGACCCGAGAGACATGTTCCGCGGTTAATGAATGATCAGTTTGGTCCGCATTGTCGGTTACTCCGTTCGTCCCCGCGAAAGCGGGGACCCAGCGCTGAGTTTGGCAATTGCGGCATGTCGGCGCTGGATTCCCGCTTGTGCGGGAACGAGCGGAGCTTGGGTCGACCCTAAGGGCTCAAAGAATAGGCATTTGATCGACCGATGAAACGAACCTTTATGACGGCTTCTCCGCTGCCGCCGCGCGGCCTCACCTTGAACCGGCGTCATCTTCTGGCCGGCGCCGGCGCCTCGTGCCTCGTCGGTCTCGCCGCCCAGCCGGCGAACGCCGTGCTGCGGCTTGACGTGACGCAAGGCAATCCGCAGCCGATGCCGATCGCGCTGCCGGATTTCGTCGCCGGCACGCCGAACGAGGCCGAGCCCGCGCGCAACGTCACCGCAGTCATCACCAACAACCTGCAGCGCTCGGGCCTGTTCGCGCCGATCAATCCGGCCGCCTTCATCGAGAAGATCACCAATACCGACACCGTGCCGCGCTTCGCCGACTGGCGCCCGATCAACGCGCAGGCGCTGGTGACCGGGCGCATGACCAAGCAGGGCGACGGAAGGCTCAAGGTCGAATTCAGGCTGTGGGACGTGTTCGCCGGCCAGCAGCTCGACGGCAAACAGTATTTCACCACGCCCGACAATTGGCGGCGCATCGCGCACATCATCTCGGACGCGATCTACGAGCGGCTCACCGGCGAGAAGGGCTATTTCGACAGCCGCATCGTGTTCGTCGACGAGACCGGACCGAAACAGCAGCGCGTCAAGCGCCTCGCCATCATGGACCAGGACGGCGCCGGCGTGCGCTATCTCACGCGCGGCGACGATCTCGTGCTGACGCCGCGCTTCAATCCCTCGACGCAGGAAATCACCTACATGTCTTACGGACAGGGCGATCCGCGCGTTTATCTGTTGAACATCGAGACCGGCCAGCGCGAGATCGTCGGCAACTTCCCCGGCATGACCTTTGCGCCACGCTTCTCGCCCGACGGCCAGCGCGTGATCATGAGCCTGCAACAGGGCGGCAACGCCAATCTGTTCGTGATGGATTTGCGCTCGAAGCAGACCACGCGCTTGACCGACACGCCGGCGATCGACACCGCGCCCTGCTATTCGCCCGATGGGCGCTACATCTGCTTCGAAAGCGACCGCGGCGGCACGCAACAGATCTATGTCATGGCGGCGGCCGGCGGCCCGGCGCAGCGCATTTCCTTCGGCGAAGGCCATCACTCGACGCCGGTGTGGTCGCCGCGCGGCGACTACATCGCCTTTACCGGCCAGGCCAACGGACAATTCTCCATCGGCATCTTGAAGCCGGACGGCTCGGGCGAGCGCATCCTCACCCAGGGCTTCCACAACGAAGGACCGACGTTTGCGCCGAACGGCCGCGTGCTGATGTATTTCAGCGATCCCGGCGCGGGGCCGAACCTGTACACCATCGACATCACCGGGCGGAACAAGTTGCAGGAACCGACGCCGAGCTTTGCCTCGGATCCGGCCTGGTCGCCGCTGTTGTCGTGATGCTGCCGTAATTTTCACCGTTTCTTAACCATGAGAAACGGTATACGGGGTGGGCGCGGTTTTTAACGACCGCGGCAAGGTTCCATCAAGGTTGATGGAACGTTCGTTTAACGAACGGGCTGCTACAGGAACACCATGCGCATGATCCCGAAAAGGGTCTCGGCCCGTTGCGGACGGGGATCGTGCATTTAGAAAAAACACTCCGGTCGTGTGCGAGAGAATGGAGTCAACCGGTATGATTCAACTTGGCCAAATGCTGCGTGGTATCCGGCTCGTGGCCGTGCTCGCCACAGCGCTCGCCATCTCCGCCTGCGCCAATCAGGCCGCGGACACCCAGGCCACCGCCGCCGGCGCGGCGACGCCCGGCAGCCAGCAGGATTTCGTGGTCAATGTCGGCGACCGCGTCTTCTTCGAAACCGATTCGACCGATCTGACGCCGCAGTCGCGCGCCACGCTCGACAAGCAGGCGCAGTGGCTCAATACCTATAACCAATATGCCCAGTTCACCATCGAAGGTCATGCCGACGAGCGCGGCACGCGCGAATACAACATCGCGCTCGGCGCCCGCCGCGCCCAGACGGTGCGCGACTACCTGATTTCGCGCGGGGTCGCCGCCAACCGCATGCGCACCATCTCCTACGGCAAGGAGCGGCCGGTGGCGGTGTGCAACGATATTTCCTGCTGGTCGCAGAACCGCCGCGCCGTGACGGTGCTCGGCGTGAGTTCGTAAAGTTCAACGCCGGCGCCCGCGCGCCGCTCTCATCGTCGATTGCGAATGCCCGGCCCGCGCGCCGGGCATTTACGTTTTGCGGCCGGCCAATGGGAGCGCGCCATCGGCGACGCCGGAGTGCCTTGCCGCGAACTCTCTTCACCTCTCCCATAGGGAGAGGTCGACATGCGCAAGCGCGTCGGGTGAGGGGCTACAGAATACGAGAGTCAAAAAACCGCTCATCCCGACCCTCTCCCGGGTCGAAGTCGGATTTGTCCGACTTCGACTGCTTGAATACTGCCGAACGCAGGTAAACCCGAGTTCGGTGGGGAGAGGGAGCTCTCCGTGCCGCGGGCAACAGCTTCCATCTCATTAGATCGCACTCTAAGATTTTGAAGCAGCGCCGCAATATTCGATTCACGTTATCGCCCGCCCACATCGCGGGCGGCACTCGCATGCCGCTTGCAAATCGTCCGGAAACACGGATGCTGGCAAGGAATCGGACGGTCAGAGCGGGGCACTTCCGCCGCCGCCCGATGCCATTGGCCGCGGAGGCGATATGGTTGGGCGATTGGGCTGGGGGAAGTCCTTTCGGACGCGCGCGGTTGCAGGCTGGATCGCGGCGCCGGCGTTGTTATTGGCCGGCTGCGAGCAGAAAAACGCCTATGTGCCGCCGCCGCCGCCCAAGGTGACGGTGGCCCCGCCGGTCGAGCGTCCGGTCACGCGTTACCTGGAAACCACCGGCAATGCCGCGGCGGTCAACTCCGCCGATCTGGTGGCACGCGTCAACGGCTTCGTTGAAACCATCGATTACCAGGACGGCGATTTTGTGAAGAAGGACAAGCTCCTTTTCACCATCGAGCCGAAGCCGTACCAACTCAAGCTGAATGACGCCAGGGCGGTGGTCGCCAGCGCGCAGGCCACGCGAACGCAGACGCAGACCGAATATCAGCGTCAGGCCGACCTGATGACGAGCGGCACCAACACGCAGGCGCGTCTCGACACCGCGGTCGCCAACCGCGACACGGCGATCGCCAATCTCGATCAGGCCCAGTACAACGAGAAACTCGCCGAGATCAATTTCGGATACACCCACGTCACCGCGCCGTTCGACGGCATCGTGACCGCGCGCAAGGTCTCGGTCGGCGCCTATGTCGGCGGCGGGGCTTCGCCCACCGTGCTGTCCTCGATCGTGCAGATCTCGCCGATCTACGTGAACTTCAATGTCAGCGAGCGCGATGTGCTCGACGTGCGCGCCGAAATCAGGAAGCGCGGGCTCACGCCAGAAGATCTCAGGAAGGTGCCGGTAGAGATCGGCTTGCAGATCGAGCAGGGGTTTCCGCACAAGGGCACGCTCGATTACGCCGCACCCACGGTCGATGCCTCGACTGGCACGCTTTTGGCGCGGGCCATCCTGGAAAACCCGGACCGTGCGCTGCTGCCGGGCATGTTCGTGCGGGTGCGCGTGCCGATGGGCGGTCCGCAAAACGCACTGCTCGTGCCCAACGTGGCGATCGGAACCGACCAGGGCGGGCGCTACGTGCTGGTGGTCGGCAAGGACAACGTCGTCGAGCAGCGTCCGGTGACGACCGGGCAGGTGGAGGGCGATCTGCGCGTGATCACCAAGGGTCTCAAGGCCGGCGAGCGCGTCGTGATCAACGGCATGCTGCGCGCGGTGCCGGGGCAGAAGGTCGACCCGCAAACCGGGTCGGCGGCGCCGGCGGCCAACGGCAAGAGCTGATGGTCATGGTTCGTAATCACCCCATGCTCTACTCGTTCGTGGGTGTTTCCGCGGATGCCGCAGGCTCCCACCCTCCCCCCGCGAAGCGGTGGGGAGGGTGGCGCATCGTCTTCGCGCAGCGAAGGCGACGCGCCGGGTGGGGGGGACTTGTTCGAAAGTCGTTTCGAGAAAATGCCCCCCACCCCCGACCCCTCCCCACCACTCGCTTCGCTCGCGGGGGGAGGGGAGCGCGCACTCTGTGTCACGGGAGGCATGTGCGTGAGCTGGCGCTTCGGCACGCACGAGCGGGTGAAGCATGATCTCGAAATTCTTCATCGAGCGGCCGGTCCTCGCCAACGTGATCGCGATTCTGATCGTGGTGATCGGCGCGGTCGCCGTACTCAGGCTGCCGGTCGCGCAATATCCCAACGTGGTGCCGCCCACCGTCTCGGTCACCACGCGCTATCCGGGCGCCAGCGCGCGCACCGTCATCGACACCGTCGCGCTGCCGATCGAGCAGCAGGTCAACGGCGTCGAGGGCATGATTTACATGCAGTCGTTCTCGGCGGACGACGGCTCCTACAATCTGACTGTCACCTTCAAGATCGGCACCGACCTCAACTTCGCGCAGGTACTGGTGCAGAATGCGGTGTCGAGCGCGCTCGCCGCGCTGCCCCAGCCGGTGCAGGCGCAGGGCGTGGTGGTGCAGAAGAAGTCGACCTCCATCCTGCAGATCGTCACGCTCACCTCGCCCGGCAGTCGTTACGACAGCCTCTACCTCGCCAATTACGCCACCATCAATCTATTGGACGAGATTTCCCGCCTGCCCGGCGTCGGCAATGTGGTGGTTTTCGGCGCCGGCCAATACGCCATGCGGGTCTGGCTCGATCCGCAGAAGCTGAAGGCGCGCGGCCTCATCGTGCAGGACGTAATCACCGCGCTCAAGCAGCAGAGCACCGAGGTCACCTCGGGCCAGGTCGGCATGCCGCCGGCGCCCGACACCGTCGCCTTCCAATACACGCTCAATCTCGAGGGGCGGCTCGAAAACGCAAGTCAGTTCGAGAACGTCATCGTGAAGACCGGCTCCTCCGGCGAGATCACGCGCATCCGCGATATCGGCCGCGTCGAGCTCGGGGCGCAGACCTACAGCCAGGTGTTCACGGTCGACGGCAAGCCGGCGGCGGGTCTCGCCATCTTCCAGTCGCCCGGCGCCAACGCGCTCGACGTCGCCACCGAAGTGCGCGCCAAGATGGTGGAGCTCGCGAAGAAATTTCCCCAGGATCTGGTCTACGACGTGCCGTTCGACACCACGGTGTTCGTGAAGGCCTCGATCAATGAGGTCTACAAGACGCTGTTCGAGGCGGCGATCCTGGTGCTCATCGTCATCCTGGTGTTCCTGCAGGACTGGAAGGCGATGCTGGTGCCGGCAACCACCGTGCCGGTCACCATCATCGGCGCCTTCGCCGCCATGGCGGCCATGGGCTTCACGGTGAACTTCGCCACGCTGTTCGCCATCGTTCTGGCGATCGGCATCGTGGTCGACGACGCCATCATCGTGGTTGAGGGCGCCGCCCACAATATCGACAAGGGCATGAGCGGTCACGACGCGGCGATCGAGGCCATGCGCCTGTTGCTCGGGCCGATCATCGGCATCACGCTGGTGCTGCTCGCGGTGTTCCTGCCGGCCGCCTTCCTGCCTGGCCTCACCGGCCAGATGTACGCGCAGTTCGCGCTGGTGATCGCCGCGACCGCGCTCATCAGCGCGGTCAACGCGGTGACGCTAAAGCCCACGCAATGCGCGCTCTGGCTGCGTCCCTCGGTGCCCTACGAGCAGCGCAACGCATTCTTCCGCGGCTTCAATGCGCTCTATGCGCGGATCGAGCGCGGCTATACGAGGATGATGGCGGCGCTGGTGCGGCACGCCGGCGTGATGACCATCCTCGCGCTGACGATCATCGGCCTCACGCTCTATGCCTTCTCGCGCGTGCCGACCGGATTCATCCCGGTCGAAGACCAGGGCTACATGCTGGCGATGGTGCAATTGCCGGACGGCGCCTCGCTGTCGCGGACGCAGAACGTGCTCGAGCGCGTCAGCAAAATCGCCCACGAAGTCCCCGGCGTCGACAAGGTCGTCACCATCGCGGGTGTGTCGGCGCTCGACGGCAATGCCACGCTCGCCAATGCCGGCGTCGCCTATATCATCCTCAAGGACTGGGACGTGCGCGGCAAGGCGCAAAGCCTTTTGCCGATCTACACCGATCTGAACAAGGCGATGGCGCCGATCGAGGATGCCACCGTGCGCGTCTTGCCGCCGCCGCCGATCCAGGGCATCGGCTTTGCCGCCGGCTTCACCATGCAGATCCTGTTGCAGGACAACAGCCTCGATTTCAGCAAACTCGCGAGCGTGGTCGAATCGACGGTCTCCAATGCCACCAGCCAATCGGCGATCGGCATGGTTGTCACCTCGTTCCGCTCGGACGCGCCGCAATACCGCATCGATCTCGACCGCGTGAAGGCCAAGACCTTGCAGGTCGGCGTCGACGAGGTGTTCGGCGCGCTCGCCGGCTTCCTCGGCTCGGCCTATGTCAACCAGTTCACCAAGTTCGGGCGCACCTTTCAGGTATTCGTGCAGGCCGATTCGAGATTCCGCCTGCGCCTCAGCGATGTCGACAATCTCTGGGTGCGCAATCAGCAGGGCGGCATGGTGCCGCTCGGCACGCTGATCAAGATCGTGCCGGTCACCGGCCCCTCGCTCATCAGCCTTTACAATTTGTATCCGACCGCGACCGTGGTGGGCGCGCCGGCGCGCGGCCGTTCCACCGGCGAGGTCATGCAATTGATGGAGGAACTCGCCGCCAAGGTGTTTCCGCCGCAAGTCGGCTACGAGTGGACCGCCATGTCGTACCAGGAAAAGCTGGTCGGCAATCAGATGTATCTCGTTTTCGCCATGGCGCTGCTGCTGGTCTATCTGGTGCTGGCCGGACAATATGAGAGCTGGTACCGGCCGATGGCGGTGATCCTGTCGGTCCCGATCTCGCTGGTCGGGCCGGTCGCGGTGCTGCGCGGGCTCAACATCGACAACAATCTCTACACCCAGATCGGCCTTGTGCTGCTGATCGCGCTCTCGGCCAAGAACGCCATTCTGATCGTCGAGTTCGCGCGCGAATTGCGCGAGGGCGGCAAGACGATCTCAGAAGCGGCGGTCGAGGCGGCGCGCGCCCGCTTCCGGCCGATATTGATGACCTCGTTCGCCTTTATCCTCGGTGTCGCGCCGCTGGTATTCGCGACCGGCGCCGGCGCCAATGCGCGCGCCTCGATCGGCATCACGGTGTTCTCCGGCATGCTGGCCTCGACCTGCCTGGCGATCCTGTTCGTGCCGTCGTTCTTCGTGATCATGCAGCGCTTCGAGGAATGGCTTCTGGCGCGCAAGGCGCGCCGGGCCGCGGCCGCGACGCCGGCAGAATAGCCGTCGCCGAGCACTTAAGGGCGACGGAACCGGCCATATTCTGGTCCTGATCGCGGGCCTATGCTAAGGACGAAGGCGCATCCATCACCGACATCAACAATTGACGGCCAACCGAACCTGCCGATGACACGCACCCGGCGTCTTGCCCTCGTTCCCTCGCTCTCCGTTGCCGCCCTTGCGGCGGCGCTCGTGTTCCCGCCAGCGCCGGTCTCCGCGCAGCAGAACGGCAATTTCCTCGACAACCTGTTCAACCGCGGCGACAGCCAGCGCGCCCCGCAAGAGGCGCCAGGGGCGCAAGGAATGCAGCAAGGCGACATGTCGTCGCCGCGCGGCGCGCCGGGTAACGACAGTGAAATGGGCTCGCGGCTCGATCGCATCGAGAACGCGCTACGCCAGCTCACCGGCACCATCGAACAACTGCAATACCGCAACCAGCAGCTCGAGATGCAGCTCAAGCGCGTGCAGGACGATACCGAATACCGCTTCCAGCAATTGGGCGTGCGCGGCAATGCGCCGTCCGCCGCGCCAAGCGCAGGCCCGTCGATGAATGCGCCCATGAATGGGCCTATGAATGCGCCGATGGGCGCGCCGCCGGTGGCCAATGCGCCGGGCCGCCGCAGCGACGTATTCGATCCCTCGCAGCATCCGAACGCACCGGGCGCGCCGCGCACGCTCGGCAACGAAGCCGCGATCATGGCGCCCGAGCCGAACAGTCAGCCGATCGGCGCGCCGGGCGGCCGCGAAGCGGGTGCCCCGCTCGATCTCACTTCGCTCGCCGGCAGCGGCACGGCCATGCCGCCGCCCGCGGCGGCGCCGCAGCCGATGGCGCCGCAATCGATGCAGCCGCCGATCCAGCAGCGCCCGATGCAGCAGCCGGTCATGCAACAGCCGTCCCCCGCGCAACTGCCCGGCCCGCCGCCGCGCAATGTCAGCGCGACCGGCGCGCAGCTCGCGACGCTGCCGCCTTCGGCGCGCCCGCAGGACGAATACGACATGGCCTATGGCTATGTGCTGCATAAGGACTACGGGCTGGCCGAACAGGCCTTCCGCGATTTCCTGCGCAAGCATCCGCAGGAGCGCCTGGTGCCGGATGCGCAATACTGGCTGGGCGAAAGCCTTTACCAGCAGCAGCGCTATCGCGACGCGGCCGAATCCTTCCTCGCGGTCTCGACCAAGTATGAGCATTCCGGCAAGGCGCCCGAATCGCTTTTGCGGCTCGGCCAGTCGCTCGCCGGACTCAACAAGAAGGAAGCGGCCTGCGCCACGCTGGCCGAGGTCGGGCGCAAATATCCGCGCGCATCGGCGAGCGTGAAGCGCTCGGTCGCGCAGGAACAGAAGCGTGTCCACTGCTGATCAGGCAGCGATTACGGACGCCGAGCTCGGCTCGCTATTCTCAGGTCTCGATCGTTTTTCCGCGTTGATTCTGGCGGTCTCCGGCGGTCCGGATTCGACCGCCTTGCTGGTGCTCGCCGCGCGCTGGCGCGCCGCGCGCGCGTTTGGACCGACGCTGATCGCCGTTACCATCGATCACGGCCTGCGTGCCGAAGCGGCGGCCGAAGCGGCCGCGGTCGCCGCGCTCGCGCATTCGCTCGACCTCGCGCACCGCACGCTTTGCTGGACCGGCCAGAAGCCGAAGAGCGGCTTGCAGCAGGCCGCGCGCGAGGCGCGCTATCGGCTCCTGGCGGACGCCGCGCGCGAGGCCGGGGCAGGGGCCGTGCTCACCGCGCACACGCGCGACGATCAGGCGGAGACGGTGTTGATTCGCATGATGCGCGGGAGCGGGATTGCGGGTTTGGGCGCGATGGAGAGGTGTACCGTTATTCCGGGGCGCTCGCCGTCGGGTCCGGCCTTTGGCCGGCGCGATGATAAACTCCGCGAGCGAGCCCGGAATCCAGAGTCCACCGTAGGGGGCTGCCCAAGGGCCCTGGATTCCGGGCCCGTGCCTTCGGCGCGTCCCGGAATGACGACGTTAATTCGCCCCTTCCTCGAACTCCCCAAATCCCGCCTGATCGCCACGCTGGAAGCCGCCAAGATCCCCTACGCCCAGGACCCCTCCAACCGCGATCCGCTATTCACCCGCTCGCGCCTGCGCGCACTGATGCCGGAACTCGCCAAGGAGGGCCTTAATACCGCGCGTCTGGCGCTGTTGGCGCGGCGTGCCCAACGCGCGCAAGCCGCTATCGAGGCGGCGGTCGACCGCGCCGAGGCCGAGCTGACGATTCAGACCTCCATCCCGGGGGCTTTCGTGCTCAATGCCGAGGGCTTTGCCGGTTTGCCGGCGGAAATCGCGCTGCGCATCGTCGGTCGTGCGATCGACCGGCTCGGCGACGAGGGGCCGGTCGAACTGGCTAAATTGGAGGCACTCGCCGGGGCCTTGGAGCGCGCGCAGGCCAGCCATGCACGATTTCGGCGCAGCCTCGCCGGCGCGGTTGTGACATTAAAGGGGACGCGCATCCTGGTGGAACGGGCTCCGCCGCGGGGCGGCAAACGGCAAAGCCGCGTCGTGGCAGAACCTTAACCACGGACCGACGTGGCGAGACGCCGCGCGGCAAAGCGCGCTAGAATATTAAGAATCGAGGGCTTTCCATGGGGGGAAGCGCTGCCTACATTGGCAGGACGACCGGTCGCTCCGACGTTCGAGCGGACTCGCAATTACCGCGGCGCACCCTGCGCGGCGGGTAAGGACGCCTGATGAACGCAAATCTACGCAATTTCGCCCTCTGGGTGATCATCGTCCTCCTGCTCTTGGCGCTGTTCACGCTGTTCCAGAATCCGGGCCAGCGCACGAGCGCGCAGGACATCTCGTTTTCGCAGCTCTTGAGCGAGGTCGATCAGGGCCGCGTGCGCGACGTCGTCATCCAGGGTCCGGAAATTCACGGCACCTTCGCCAACGGCACGTCGTTCCAGACCTATGCCCCGCAAGACCCCGGTCTCGTGCAGAAGCTCTATTCCAAGGGCGTGTCGATCACCGCGCGGCCGCAGCAGGACAATGTCCCGTGGTTCGTGTCGCTCTTGGTGTCGTGGCTGCCCTTCATCGCGCTCATCGGCGTGTGGATTTTCCTGTCGCGCCAGATGCAAGGCGCCGGCGGCAAGGCGCTCGGCTTCGGCAAGTCGCGCGCCAAGCTCCTGGCGGAAGCGCATGGCCGCGTGACGTTCGAGGACGTCGCCGGTGTCGAGGAAGCCAAGCAGGACTTGCAGGAGATCGTCGAATTCCTGCGTGACCCCGGCAAATTCCAACGCCTGGGCGGACGCATCCCGCGTGGCGTGTTGCTGGTCGGCCCTCCCGGCACCGGCAAGACGCTGATCGCGCGCGCGGTCGCCGGCGAAGCCAATGTGCCGTTCTTCACCATTTCGGGCTCCGACTTCGTCGAGATGTTCGTCGGCGTCGGCGC
>DASZQT010000062.1:0-1675 GCA_035549515.1 Pseudolabrys sp.
TGTCATGACGGAGAGGGAAACACGCTCACCTAGGCCGCGAATTCTTCCGCCCGGAGTTTGCGTGCCAATTGGTCGAGCACGGCATTGACCATGCCGGTCTCGTCGCGCTCGACGAAGGCCGACGCGACATCGGCATATTCCGCGATCACCACGCGCGCCGGCACGTCGCGGCGATGCGAAATTTCGTAGGCGCCGGCGCGCAGCACGGCGCGCAATACCGCCTCGATGCGCTTCAAGGGCCAGCCCCTTTGCAGCGCCTCGTCGATCAAGGGATCGAGCACGCGCTGCTCACGTACCACGCCGGAAACCACGTCACGGAAAAAAGCCGCCTCGGCCGGCAGATATTGCGCGCCTTCGACCTCGCGCCCCAGCCAGTGGCTTTCGAACTCGGCAAGGATTTCGTTCAAGCCCGTGCCGGCCAATTCCATCTGGTAGAGCGCCTGCACGGCGGCGAGCCTTGCGGCGCCGCGCTTGTTGGCCTTGCGGGCGTCGTTTCCGTCGCGGGGAGCGGCCATCACTTGCCCGCCAGCTCGCGCTTGATACGGACCATCGCGAGCGCGGCGCGCGCCGCGTCGGCGCCTTTGTGGCCCTCGGGACCGCCGAGCCGAGCCATCGCCTGGCTTTCGTTGTCGACCGTGAGGATGCCGTTACCGAGCGGCAGCGCGCGCTGGACGCTCAAATCCATCAGCCCGCGCGCGGATTCGTTCGACACCACCTCGAAATGATAGGTCTCGCCCTCGATCACGCAGCCGAGCGCCACCACGCCGTCATACCGATCGCGCTTGGCGGCGCCGGCATCGAGCGCCATGGCGATGGCGGCCGGGATTTCGAGCGCGCCGGGCACGGTGATGAGGTCGACATCGGCACCCGCCTCCTGCAGCACCTGCATGGCGCCGGACAGAAGCGCGTCGGCGAAATTGTCGTAGAAGCGCGCCTCCACGACGAGCATGCGGAGCCGGTCGGATTTCGCGGCCGCCTTTGCCGGCGCTTTCGCGGCCGTCTTGGTCTCGGTCTTTTTGGCGCTCGATGCCGCGCCGCTACGTTTCTTGGCCATGGTGTTTTCCTGATTGGCGCGCGTGGTAGCAAGCGCGGACGCCGCGAACAAGGGGCGGGTTTGTCCCGAACACTTACGGTCTCTCACCGTCATCCTGAGGTGCGAGGCGCGGAACGCGCCGAGCCTCGAAGGACGACGGCCACGGATACACACGCCGTCGCCCTTCGAGGCCGGCCTGCGGCCGGCACCTCAGGGTGACGGCTACCGCAGTGACGGCTATCTATGCTCCATCAGCCGCGCGGCGTAGCGGGCCATGGTGTCGATTTCGAGATTGACGTCGTCGCCCTTGTGCAGGGTTCCGAACGTGGTCACCGACAGCGTATGCGGGATGATCAGCACCGAGAAGGTATCGCCTTCCACCGCATTGACCGTCAACGAAACCCCGTCGAGCGCGACCGAGCCCTTGGGCGCGATGAAGCGGGCAAGATCGTGCGGCGCCCGCAAGGCAAAGCGCGCCATGTCGGTCATGTCCTCGCGCGCGACCACGGTGGCGAGCCCATCGACATGGCCGGACACCAGATGGCCGCCCAGTTCGTCGCCGATTTTGAGCGGGCGCTCCAGATTGATGCGCGTGCCCCGGTGCCAGCGCGCGACCGTTGTAACGGCGAGCGTTTCGGCGGC
>DASZQT010000063.1:0-12863 GCA_035549515.1 Pseudolabrys sp.
GGTCTTGGCCGAGAGGTTGGCGCTGTCGGCCTGCTCGTTCTCACGCTCGAGCCCGGCCACCAGCCGCTGGCCCGGCGCCACCAGGAAATTGCCGCGCCAGTCAAATTTCGTGCGGCTGCCGTCGAAACTGGTCGGCGGGTACGGGCTGGGGTCCTGGTTGTTGCGCCGGTAGTCGGTGTAGCTCACCCCGAACGTGTTGACGAAGCGCCCGTCGAGCAGCGTGGAGACCGCCTCGGCGCGGCCCTGGAAATCCTGGTTCTTATAGGTCGATTGCGAGGCGAAGGCCGCGCCCGGAAAGGCCATCGGGTCGTCGCCCGTGTAGTTCAACTTGGCATCGGTATAGCGGCCGACGAAATTGACGCGCAGATTGTCGGTGACGGCGGCCCCCAACTTGGTCGACACGATCTTGTTGTCATAGGCATTGCCGATCGCATGGCCGCCGGGCGGCACCATATAGGCCGGCGTCACCGGCATGTCGGTGTAGCGGAAATGCGAGACGCTGAAAGCGTAGTCGATGCGGTCGTTGCCGCCGCGCACGCCGGCCGCCTGGTTGAAAGTGCCGAACGAGCCGCCTTCGACATAGCCGGTCGCCTTGGGCGGGCCGGAGCCCTGCTTGGTGGTGATCGAGATCACGCCGCCGATGGCGTCACCGCCGTAGAGGCCGCTTTGCGGGCCGCGCAGCACCTCGATGCGCTCGATGTCGTAGGTCATCAGATGACCGAGGTCGAAGCCGCCGGTCGGGTTCGAGGGATCGCTGATATCGATGCCGTCGAGCAGGACCTTCACCTGATTGGAATTTGTGCCGCGGATGAAGACCGAGGTCTGCGTGCCGGGCGTGCCGTTCTGCACCACGTTGACGCCTGGGACGGTCGCCAGCACGTCGGCCACGGTGCGCTGCTGCTTGCGCTCGATCTCGGCCGCGGTGACCACCGTGACCGAACTGCCGATTTCGGCTGCGGGTGTCGCGACCGTCGTGGGACTGACGACGATCGTCGGCAGCGTGATCGGATTGTTAGACGAATTATCTTGCGCGCCGGCTTGCGGCGACAACAGAGCAGACATGGCCAGCGCAGCGCCGGCAAGGCGATAGCGAGCCCCCAAATAAAGCCCCATAACACAACGTTCCTTCGTTTGCGTCCGCGCTGTGGGCGGACGCATCGGGTGAGACCAAGCCCGATGCGAAGGAGACGTTCACGAGGCACGCAGTTGACGCGCGACGCTTCACGTTTTGCCGAAAGTCGTGGGAAGAGATCGTCTCACGGCCTTCGCACCGGCATTGCCGTCACCGCTGCGAAAGACCGCTCCGTATGGACGCCCCGTCCACCGGTTGGGTGACCGCGCTGGCAGGTCTCCTGGCTCGCGGGTCGTCGCTCAGTTGCGTCCGGCCTTCCCGGGTTACCCCAGTGGCCTAATGGACGCGGGCTCGCCGCTCACAGTTGCGGGGGCAGCCACGGATTTCCGAACGGATTCGAAGGCTTCGAAACGTTGGAGCCCGTGTTCCCTCTTTCGTCCCCGGGTCGGCCCCGAGGAACCAGCACGGTAAAATGTTCCCTTGAACGCGCGCGCGAGTCAAGCGCCGCCGGTATTGGCCGGCGGCGCCTGTCCGTCACCCCCGTCGATGACGCGAAACGCCGTGCGGTCAGCCGGCCTTCTTGGCCGGATGGGCGACACGCTTGGCATGCTTGAGCGACTTGCCGTGCTTCTTGGCAAGATGCTTGATGCGGTGGTGGTTCTTGGCGAGATGCTTCTTGCCATGATGCGTCTTGGCGAGGTGTTTCTTGCCGTTGTGCTTCTTGGCAAAGTGCTTCTTGCCGTGGTGCTTTTTGGCGAGATGCTTTTTGCCGTGATGCTTGACGGCCTGCTTTTGCACAGCCTGCTTTTCGGGCGCGGTCGCCGTGACCGGCGCATTGCCGGTCGCCGGCGCGCTCGATTGCGCCAGCACCGGGCCGGCGAAGAGGCTTGCCGCCACAAGCGCGACTGCGAGTTTCCTCAACATGAGTGTAGTCCTTTGTTCTTTCGGGCTGCCGACAGCCCGGTGGGGATTTCGGCCGACCGGCTTTCACCGCCGATCGTCGCCCTCAACCTGCGCCTAACCTACTGAACCGGCTCTGAAGTGGCCTGTTACCTGCCGTTCAGACAGCGGCCGGCCGCATGTCAAAAAACGAGCGGAACGATGGCGATGGCATTTTTCGCGCGGAGGGGGACTAAACGACGCTCACGGATTGTTTTTCCCAGGACCGCCCCGGCCGTCCTAAGCTCCGTGACATAGCCGGCCCGCAAACAAGGAAGGCTCCGCCATGACCTTGACCCAAGCGTTGAACCAAGCGTTCCGCACCCTCGGCATCATCGCTCTCTCGGCTTTCATCGTGACAGGCATCGCCATGAAGCCCGTGCTCGCCATGGGCACCGACAACCCGCCGCCCACCGACGACGGCAAGAAAAAGAAGGGCAACGCCATCGAAGAGCAGGATCACCAGCTCGCTTATCAGGAGTTCCTGCGCGGCTATCGCTCCGCGCGCGCCCGCATCCTGGCCGGCGACTACAAAGGCGGCATCGCCGCCATGCATGCGCTCGGCCATGACGAGCATCCCGATGTCGCCAATTATATCGGCTATTCGTATCGCCGGCTGGGCGACTATGACGATGCGAAGGTCTGGTACGACAAGGCGCTCGCCGCCGATCCCGACCACGTGCGCACCTGGTCCTATTACGGCATGTGGCAGATGGAGCAGGGCAACCGCCTGAAGGCGCTCGACGACCTCAAGAAGGTCGAGCTGATCTGCGGTAATACGAGCTGCGAGGAATACCGCCAGCTCAAAGCGGTGATTGACGGCAAGGCGAGTTATTGAGGAATCTCTTGTCCCGGACACGGTGCGGCGCGCCAGCGGTGCACCGCTGATCCGGGACCGTTTCAAGCTCTGGCTCTCGAACGGTCCCGGGTCTGCAGCGCGCCGTTCCGCTGCGCTTCACGCTGCGCCGCGCCCGGGACACGCGCGGGCTACCCGCTCGTCTCCCGCACAATCCACGCATAATACTCCGCATCGACGCTCTCGACAGGCAGCACCATGATCGACGGCACCTGGTAGCTGTGCATCTCCTTCACCGCCTGCCGCACGGCTTCCGCCAATGCGGCGCGGGTTTTCACGAGCATGACCGCCTCCTCGGCGCGCTCGAGCTTTCCCTCCCACCAGTAATGCGAGATCATCCCGGGCAGGATATTCACACAGGCCGCCAGCCGGCGTTCGACGATTGTCCGCCCTGCCCGCTCCGCCTCGACAATCGAGGGCCAAGTCGTATAGACGAGCACCGCGCGTTCCATATTGCTCAAGGTCCTCCATGACCCGTCTGGCCGGCCCGCCCAAAACCATCGCCTTCGTCGCCAGCCAGACGCCGGAGGCGCGGGCGGCCTATGAGCGGCTGGAAAAGCGCTACGGCAATGCCGATCCGAGAGAGGCCGACGTGATCGTGCCGCTGGGCGGCGACGGTCTGATGCTGCAGACCCTGCACAAGTTCATGAATTCGGGCAAGCCGATCTACGGCATGCATCGCGGCACCGTTGGCTTCCTGATGAACGAATTTGTCGAGGGAAATCTGCCCGAGCGAATCGCCGCCGCGCACAAGACGGTGATCCATCCACTGGTGATGCGGGCGCGCGACGCGCAGGGGCGCATTCACGAACATCGCGCCATCAACGAGGTGTCGCTGTTCCGGCAAAGCGCACAGGCCGCGCATTTGCGCGTCCTGATCGACGGCCAGGAACGCTTGTCACAATTGATCGCGGACGGCCTGCTGGTGGCAACCCCCGCCGGCTCCACCGCCTATAACCTGTCGGTGCAAGGACCGATCATCCCGATCAATGCGCCGATGCTCGCGCTCACGCCGATCAGCCCGTTCCGCCCGCGACGCTGGCGCGGCGCGCTTCTGCCCGACAAGGCCAAGATCACCATCGAGGCGATGGAAGCCGACAAGCGCCCGGTGGCCGCGGTCGCCGACCACGACGAGGTGCGCTCGGTGCGCTCGGTCGATGTCGAGATGGATCACAAGACCGCAATCAACCTGCTGTTCGACCCAGGCCACAGCCTGGACGAGCGAATCCTGCGCGAGCAGTTCGGGTTCTAATTTCGGGGGAAAGCTGGCGGTGCCGCAGACATTCCAATTCACCGTCAACGGCAAGGCGGTGACCGTTGCACTCGACAACGAGGAAACGCCGCTCATCAACGTGCTGCGCAACGAGCTCGGCCTGATGGGCACGCGTTTCGGCTGCGGGCTGGAACAGTGCGGCTGCTGCATGGTGCTGATCGACGGTGCGCCCGAGAAGTGCTGCGCCAAGCCCGTCTATAGCGTCGCGGGCAAAAGCGTCACCACCATCGAAGGACTCGGCACGCCCGAGCGCCCGCACCCGCTGCAACAGGCATTTCTCGACGAGCAGGCAGGTCAATGCGGCTATTGCCTGTCCGGCATCATCGTCTCGGCCAAGGCGCTGCTCGACAGTAACCCGTCGCCGACGCGGGCCGAGATCGCGGCCGCGCTCGACGGCAATATCTGCCGCTGCGGCTCGCATAACCGGATCATGCGCGCAGTCGAAAAAGCCGCGGCAGTCATTCGGGCCGGAGCCCAATCATGAACGCCCCCCTGCCCGGCCCGCTCGCCGATAATCCGCGCCTCGACCGCTGGGTCGCCTTCCCGACCCCCGGCACGGTCACCATCCTCACCGGCCGCGTCGAGATCGGCCAAGGCGTGCTCACCGCGATGGCGCAGATCGCCGCCGACGAGCTCGACGTTGCGCTCGAACGCATCGATATCTATTCCGGCGACACCGAGGCGACGCCGAACGAGGGCTATACAGCCGGCAGCCAATCGATCCAGTTCGGCGGCGTCGCCTTGCGCCAGGCCTTGGCCGATGTGCGCGCGCTGTTTTTGTCGCAGGCCGCGCAAGTGCTCGGATGCGAAGCCGGCGAGCTATCGGTGCATGACGGCCAGATCCTGCGTGGCGGCGCACCGACCGCTCAGGATTATTGGACGCTCGCGGGTTCAGTGAACCTCGCGGTCGATGCGACCGGCACGGGCCGCCGCAAAGCGGTGAGCGCCTTCAAGACCATTGGCGCGAGCGCCGCCCGCCTCGATCTGCCGAACAAGGTTTTCGGGGCGCCGGCTTTCATCCACGACATGACGCTTCCCGGCATGGTGCATGCGCGTGTCGTGCGCCAGCCCAATCGCGGCGCAAGCATTGCGTCGATCGACGAGGCGGCTATCAAGCGCGCCGCCAAGGGCGCGATCGAGTTCGTGCGCACCGGGGACTTCCTCGCCGTCATCGGCGACGACGAAACCACGGTCGAATGGGCCGGCGCCGCGGCCAATAATCACGTCGCATGGCAGAACGTGGAGGCCCCCGCCGCCTCGCAGCAGGAAGCGACCTGGCTGTTGCAACGCCCGGCCATCGACCGCCCGTTCGGCGCGCCCGCGTCCGCCGACCCGCAAGGTAAAGAGCGGTTCGAAGCGACCTACACGCGCGGCTATCTCGCGCATGCCTCGATCTCGCCCTCCTGCGGGCTCGCGCTCTTCAAGGACGGACGTCTCACCGTCTGGACGCATTGCCAGGGCGTGTTTCCATTGCGCGCGGCGCTCGCACGCGAACTGGGCATCGCGGCCGACAAGATCAGCGTGCATCACGTGCAGGGCTCGGGCTGCTACGGCCACAACGGCGCCGATGACGCCGCCGCGGATGCGGCCATCATTGCTCTGCAGAAGCCGGGCGTACCGATCCGCGTGCGCTGGCGGCGCGAAGAGGAATTCGTCTTTGAGCCGAAAACGCCGGCCATGGTCGTGAAAGTGCGCGCGCTGCTCGATGAAAGCGGCAAGCCGTCCGACTGGACGCAGGAAATCTGGAGCCCGACGCATAATCTGCGGCCCGGCGCGGGCGGCAATCTGCTCGGCGCGCTCGCGTTGCCAAACCCTCCGGCCGCGCCGCCGCCGGGCGACGTGCCGGAAGCAAATGGCGGCGGCGCCACGCGCAACGGCGAGCCGCTCTATGCCATTCCGGCCAAGCGCATCCTGCATCATCTCGTCACCGAAACGCCGGTGCGCACGTCGGCGCTGCGCGGCTTAGGTGCCATGCCCAACGTGTTCGCGCTCGAATGCGCCATCGACGAACTGGCCGAGCGCGCCGGCATCGACCCGGTCGCCTACCGTTTGTCGATCACATCCGATCCACGCGCCCGCGCCGTGATCGAGAAGGTCTCCGCCATGGCTACTTGGGATGCGCAGGCGCCCGCCGGCACCGGTGTGGGCCGCGGAATTGCTTTTGCGCGCTACAAGAACAAGGCGGCCTATTCCGCTGTCGTGGTCGAACTGCAAGTGGAAGAAGAAATCCGTCTGCGCCATGTCTGGTGCGCGACCGATGCCGGGCTGGTGGTCAATCCCGACGGCGCCATCAACCAACTCGAGGGCGGCATCATCCAGTCGGCGAGCTGGGTGCTCAAGGAGCAGGTACGCTTCGATAGCGGCGTAGCCTCCTTCGATTGGGAGACCTATCCGGTGTTGAAATTTTCCGAAGTGCCGGAGATCGACGTCGAACTCATCAATACGCGCGACGAGGTGCCGCTCGGCGTCGGCGAAGCCACTGCCGGCCCGACCGCGGCGGCGATCGGCAATGCGGTCTCGCATGCGCTCGGCGCGCGCATCCGCGATCTGCCGCTCACGCGCGAACGCATCATGGCGACGCTGCTCCAGTCGTAGCTCCGTCTGCCACGCCTGCTGACGCATCATGGCCGGCTTGTCCCGGTCATCCACGGCTTTCTAATCGCCGCTTTAGAAAGGCGTGAATGCCCGGCACAAGGCCGGGCCTGACGACGGATAGACTGGCGTGCGCGACGACATCAAATCCGTTTGAGCGGATTGGTCAGCGCAAGCACCAGTCCGCATGTGGTGAAAGCCGCGATCAGAAGAAACGCCGCGCGGAAGGCGGCCTCGATGTCGGCCTCGACCGCGACGCGTTGGGCCGGCGCGAGGGTCGCCTGCGCGCTGTGCTCGACCAGCGCGACGAACACCTGCGCCGCATCCGGATTCGCGATGGCGAGATAGGCAAACAGCACTGTGCCGACCAGCGCCGTACCGAAGGCCGCCCCGATCGAGCGCGAGAACTGCACCGAAGCCGCCGCCTCGCCCAGTCGCGTCATGCCGGCGGCGCTCTGCACCATCACCTGCACGACGCCCATCACCGTGCCCATGCACAGCCCGGTCCACAACATCAGCGCCGAGAAAGCTGAGTCGCCGAGCGAAGAAGCCCAAACGGCCAGCACCAGAATATTGATGGTCAGCAAGGAGAGACCCACGATCGGAAACACTGTCGTGCGTCCGGTCTTGCTCACCATCCGCCCGGTCATTAGCGATCCGACGCCGATCCCGATCGTGAGCGGCACCAGCATGAAGCCCGATTCCGATGGCGAGGCGCCACGCACCACTTGCAGATAGACCGGCAGGAAGGTGATCAGCGCCACCAGCGCCGCGCCGTGAAACGCCGCCATGGCGTCGCTGTGCCAGATCGCCGATTCACGCAGCAGGCCGAGCGGAATGAGCGGCGACGGCGTGCGGTTCTCATGCCGCACCAACAGCACCAAGGCGACGACGCCCAAGGCGAACAGCCCGGCGCCGACGGGCACATTGGCGATCTGGGCGCGCTGCACCTGTTCGAGCGCGAGAAGCGTCGTCGCCACGAACACGGAAAACAGCACAAGCCCGCCCGGATCGGCGCGCCAGGTCAACCGCGGCCCGCGGCTCGCCGGCAGCCGCGTGACGAGTGCGAAGGCACCGAGCCCGACCGGAATATTGACCAGGAAGATCGACTGCCAGCCGAAATGCTCGGTCAGATAGCCGCCGGCCACGGGGCCGAATGAATTGGCGCAGACCGCCACGGTCGCGAGATAGCCCTGGTAGCGCGCGCGCTCGCGCGGCGGAATGGCTTCGCCGATCAGGGCCTGCGACAGCGTCATCAGGCCGCCGCCGCCCAGCCCTTGCAGCACGCGCGCCATGGTGAGGAGCAGGATGGTGGGCGAAGCCGCGCACAGAACCGAGGCCACGATGAAGATGGCGAGCGCGACGAACATCAACCGCTTGCGCCCGAAGGCGTCGCCCAGCCGTCCGTAGATCGGCGCCGCGATGGTCGCCGCGATCAGATAGGAGACCACGACCCAGGAGGCGCGTTCCACCTCGCCGGTCGATGCGGCGATCGCCGGCAACGCGGTCGCCACGATGGTCTGATCCACCACCGCCAGAAAGATCGGCAGCATGATGGAGGGGAACACGGTGAGGAATGGCGGATACTTGGCCGCCTCGGAGCGCGGGGAATCGCCGGTCTGATCGGGGCCGCTCGACAATGGGGTCTTATCCTGAGGAAGGCGCGACGGGCGCAAGCCTTATCAGTGCGCCATCAAGACCGGCAATGTAGCATGCGCGAGAATGTGCCGAGTAGCGCCGCCGAAGATCATCTGGCGAAGGCGGCTCTGCGTATAGGCACTCTTGACAAGCAGATCACAGCCGATCGCGCCGGCATAATCGAGGATCGCCTCGCCGGTCGAGCGGGTGTCGGGTGGAACCGTAGCGGCCACCGCCTTGATGCCGTTGCGGCGCAGATGCTGCGCGGCCTGCTCGCCAGAGGGCCCGGGCGTGGTCCCGCCTTCCACCGTGAGCACCGTGACCTTCTCGGCCGCGCGCAGGAACGGCATGGCGAAGATGTTGGTGTGCGCCTGTTCCGTGCTGCCGTTCCACGCAATGAGAATGTTGTTGCCGACGGTGGTTGGCACCGCGCGCGGCACAATCATCACCGGACGGCCGCTTTCGAACAACGCGGCCTCGAGCGGCGCCACGCGCGGGTTGGACGGATCGCGGCCTGGCCGGCCGAGCACGATCAGGTCGAACACGCGGCCGTAGCTGCCGAGGAAGGCATCGTCCGCCGCTTCGGAGCGCGGCCAGCCGCAGGAATACTGCGCGGGTTCCGCGACCGTGCGCGGCACCTCGTGCCGGCGCATGAATTCGTCGAACAGTTCGTAAGCCTGGCGCGTGCTGTCTTCCTCGAAGGCGCCCGACAGCGCCAGGCTGCTCACCGGCTCGACCGTCACATAGGTGCCGATGGCGGGACGGATGGCAAAGCCCTCCATATAGCTGCCGAAGCTCTGCGCGACCAGGCGGGCGGCCTCCAGCACTGCCGGCATGGCGTCGTGATCCTCGGTCGGAATCAGGATGGTCTTCATGCCGTTCCCCCTTATGGATCCTTCGCCAACGATGACCCCATCGCGGCTCGCGGTCCAGGCCGAATTGCCGGTTCAGGATCGGCGGCTGGTCCCGCAAGCCGCCCTGCCATGATTCTAAACCCTACGTTAACACCGCTTCGCTATTTTCGCGCGCTGGTTCCGGGCCCGTTTGGCGCGGGCCCAGGGGCACCATGGCTCGCATCGAATTCAACCGCCTGCGTTTCCTCGTCATCGACGACAACGCCCACATGCGGCGGATCGTGCGCACGCTGCTGCACGGCTTCGGGGCGCGCGAGGTTTATGAGGCGGAAGACGGCGCGACCGGCCTGGAAGCCTTCACGCATTACGTTCCGGACATTGTGATCACCGACTGGGCGATGCCGATCTTCGACGGGCTCGAGCTCACCCAGATGATCCGGCAGCCGGGCGCCAACGCCAATCCTTACGTTGCCATCATCATGCTCACCGGCCACTCGGAGAAGAACCGGGTGACCGCGGCGCGCGATGCCGGCATCACGGAGTTCCTCGCCAAGCCGATCTCGGCCAAGGGACTCTATCAGCGCATCGTCAACGTGGTCGCCAATCCGCGCCCTTTCATCAAGACCAAGACCTATTTCGGTCCCGACCGCCGCCGTACCGTCAACCCGAGCTACGTCGGCCCCGAACGTCGCCGCGGCGGCAAGGCCGACCTGATCCGCCACGCCTCCCTGCTCGACAAAGCGCGTGCCCCCGGCTGACAGAGGCAGCCACGCCATGGCCCCCAAGAACACCGCAGCCGTCCGCACCTTCGGCGATCACGAAGTGATCACGCCGCAAAACACGTTGCGCAGTGCCGTTTCCACCGCGCCGTTGCGGCCGGGCGAGGATGACGATCCGGTCGCGCGCGCCGAAAAAGCGCTGGCCGATCTGTCGGGCGAATTCGGCTCATGGATGGAGACCGAATGCGACCGGCTCGACCATGCCCGCCGAGGTGTGATTCACGGCGGCTTCGGGAGGGCCAATAAGCAGGCGCTGTTCCACGCCGCCCATGACATCAAGGGCGAGGCTGCGACCTTCGGCTACCCCGCAATGGCGGCGGCCGCCGACAGCCTGTGCCGGCTGATCGAGCTAACGCCCGATGCTACGCGCATTCCGCTCAAGCTGGTCGATCAGCATGTCGACGCGGTGCGCGCGATCCATCGCGAATATCTCCGCTCCGACGCGAAGGACCTGGCCGCGCAATTGACGCGGCGGCTGCGCGAGGTGACGGACGAATTCCTGATGCACGAAAATCGCGATCGGCCCGAGGTGATCGAGCAGATCAAAGGGCCGTCGCTCGTGCCCGAGTGAGACGCGACTTTCGTGTCCCGGGCGCGGCGCAGCGCGCAGCAGTGCGCCGCAGACCCGGGACCATAATCGATTCGGAGTTTGAAAAGGCCC
This sequence comes from Pseudolabrys sp., assembly GCA_035549515.1. GTDB lineage: Bacteria > Pseudomonadota > Alphaproteobacteria > Rhizobiales > Xanthobacteraceae > Pseudolabrys. Next base: position 10,665 of record DASZQT010000063.1, read on the forward strand.
CGGATCAGCAGCGCAGCATTCCGCTTCGCTGCATGCTGCGCAGCATCCGGGGCACGTGCGCGGCCTACTACGCCACCAGGCGCGCGTCCTCGTGCAACGGCGCCGGCAAAAGCACCGCGTCCGACACCAGATCGTCGCAGAACAGCCGAGCTTCCTCGCGCGCGGCCTCCACCGCGAACCGCCGCAGCAACGCCAGGAGCGAGGTCATGTCGCGATCGTGCTCGCGCGCGCAAGCCGACAGCACGCGTTCGACCATGCGCCGCTTCAGACGGCCGACGCCGCCCTGCTCGCCGATCAGCAGGCCCTCGCGCATCGCGGCAAGCGCCTCGCGGAACGCGGGATAGGCGCTGTCGGGCAGGCCGGCCTTGCGGTAGAGCGCGCGGAAGCCCGCGATGTTCTTGTCGTGCAGATATGCCGTGACGCGATCGATCGGCAGGCCGGACAATTCCGCCAGCGCCTCCTCGACCAGCACCACATTGCCGCACAAGAGCGCGCGCAGGATCATGCCGGCCGTAAGCTGTCCGCTTTCGCGCAGATGCACGACCAGCGCGCCGATTTCTTCGTATGGCGTATCGGCGGCCATCGCGACGGTCGCCTTCTCGCAAGCCTCGCGCGCGGTGTGTTCGGCATGCTCCGGCATCAGCCATTGCCGCGACACCACGAAGCCGGCGAGCGTCGACGACAATTTGGACAGCAGCGCCTGGCGTGTGCGCATCGGCAGATCGTCGCGCGCGAGCAGCGTCTCGCGGATCGGCGCCAGATGCCCGAAGCGCTCGACGATGCGGTCGACCGAGAACAGCGCCATGCTGGCATCGGAATTTTCCAGAAGCGTAAGGCAGGCCTCGGCCGAGCCGACTTCGGCGATGGCGGCGGCGAGCGCAGGCGACAGCATAGGCCGCCCGGCGATAGCGGCCTGCACTTGGGGCTCGCCGGTGGCGATCAAGTCGACCAGATCGTCTTCGGCGATGAGCGGCGAACGCTCCAGGAGCGGCAGCGCCACATCAGGCTGATCGGCGGCGAGCGCCTGCACCACCACGCGCGGCGCCTTTTGCGCGCAGGCGAAAGCCTCCGCGAGCGCGCGCCGCACCAGGGGCGAAGGATCGTCGAGCAGCATGATCATCGCGCCTTCCGCGGCGGCGAGATCGTCGGGTGAGAGATCGGAGTAGAGATAGGCGCGCGCCAGAGCGGAAGTGGCCTCGGCTCGCTCGCCGGGCCGCGCATCGCGGACCCATTGCAGGAACTGACGAACAATCATGACTGACCAACGCTACGAAAACCGCCGTACTTGTGGCGACGTAGGCGATTCTACGCACCGACGCTTAACAAACGGTTCACCATAGAAATTGGCAGGGCATTAAGCACGATTGTTACCGTCGTCAGCTATTCCCAAACAGCTTGCGGATGTCGGTCCCGCCGTCGCTGAACAGATTGAGCGGCTGCGCCGAAGCGGAGGTCGGCGCATTCGCCCCGCCGTTCTTCGGCGTCGACCAAAGGCTGCTCACCGTCGAGGCCACGGCGGTGCGTGTCCGGTCGCTGAACATGGACTGAAACAGCGGCCTGTTGTCGGGGACGGACGGCAGGCTGTCGCTCGCCGAGGCCAGGGCCTGCGTGATGCCGGCGGTGTCGGGCGCCGCCGCGGCAGCCACAGTCGGGCCAACGGTCCCGCGCAGGTCCGGCGCGACAGCGGCGGCGCGCGCGGCAGCAAAGCGTCCGGTCAGCGTGGCATAGACGGCGCTGGCGCTGCGGGCATTGCCGGAGCGATCGTAGAAGATGCTCGGATTGGCGGCGGCGGCTTGCGGAAACATGGTGGCGGCGCTGGCGCGCGGCCGGCTGGAGGCCGCGCCGATCAGCTTGCCGGCGCCGTCCGGCCCGAGGAAATGCGCGATATAGAGTTCGCCTTCAGTCGGCTGGCGGCCGATCGCCGCTGAGAGCTGGTTGGCATTACCGCGGGTCAGGGCGCCCGCCATCATCGCGCTGGTCGTGTGATCGCCACGCAGCTTCATGATCGCGGAGCGCATCGTGGGATCGGCCACTTCGTAACGGCCGTCCGGCGTCTTCGAGATGGCGTCGGCGTAGTTGCTCAAGCCGAGCGCCGCGCCCGCCTGCTTCATGGTGCTGAGCCAGGTCTGGTCGATGAACTGATACAGACCCTTGGCCGAAGAGGTGGCGGCCTGCGCGGCCGGGTTGAGGTTCGATTCG
>DASZQT010000064.1:0-13466 GCA_035549515.1 Pseudolabrys sp.
GTGCCGGTGACGGCGCTCGGCAAATTGATCGCCACTGCCACCATCTTCCTCGGCCTGATCATGATCGCGCTGCCGGTCGGCATCATCGCGACCGCTTTCTCGGAAGAAATCCACCGCCGCGATTTCGTGGTCACCTGGGGCATGGTCGCGCGCGTGCCGCTGTTCGCCGAGCTCGATGCGGCGGAGATCTCCGACATCATGGAGCTGTTGCGCGCGCAGGTGGTGGAAGCGGGCCACGTGATCGTGCGGGCCGGCGATGCCGCGCATTCGATGTATTTCATCGCCGCCGGCTGGGTCGAGATCGCGGTCAAGGCCGAGCACGTGCGGCTCGGCACCGGCCAGTTTTTCGGGGAGATCGCCGTGCTGCGGCGCGCGCGGCGTTCGGCGACGGTCACCGCGCTCACGCGCACGCGGCTCCTGGTGCTCGACGCGCAGGACCTGCGTGCCTTGATGCGGCGCGATCCGCGCCTCGCCCAGCGCATCAAGGACGTCGCGGAAAAACGCCTCGGGCGCGAGCTGGTGTCGCCCAAGGGCGACATTGTCGAGGAGGAGATTGAGTAGCTCATTTTTATCCCTCCCCCGCAAAGCGGGGGAGGGTGGCGAGCGCCAAAGGCGCGAGCCGGGTGGGGGGGACTGTTCAATCGAGAGTAAACCCCACCCCGGTCGCGCATTTCGCGCGATCGACTCTCCCCTTTCAGGGGAGGGATTAAGCCGCCATCGCCTTCTGCAAATTCTCGTCGATCTTGTCGAGGAAGCCCGTGGTCGACAGCCACTTCTGGTCCGGCCCGACCAGCAGCGCGAGGTCCTTGGTCATGAAGCCGGATTCCACGGTATCGACGCAGACCTTCTCGAGCGTGCGCGCGAATTTCGCGAGCTCCGCATTGTTGTCGAGCTTGGCGCGATGGCCGAGCCCGCGCGTCCACGCGAAGATCGAGGCGATCGAATTGGTCGAGGTCTGCTCGCCCTTCTGATGCTGGCGGAAGTGGCGCGTCACCGTGCCGTGCGCGGCCTCCGATTCCACCACCTTGCCGTCCGGCGTCATCAGCACCGAAGTCATCAGGCCAAGCGAGCCGAAGCCCTGCGCCACGATGTCGGACTGCACGTCGCCGTCGTAGTTCTTGCAGGCCCAGACATAGCCGCCCGACCATTTGAGCGAGGCCGCCACCATGTCGTCGATCAGCCGGTGCTCGTAGATGATCTTCTTGGCGGCGAACTTGTCCTTGAATTCCTTGTCGAACACTTCCTGGAAGATGTCCTTGAAGCGACCGTCGTAGACTTTGAGGATGGTGTTCTTGGTCGAGAGATAGACCGGATAGCCGCGCGACAGGCCGTAATTGAACGAGGCCATCGCGAAATCGCGGATCGAGTCGTCGAGATTGTACATCGACAGCGCGACGCCCGAGCCGGGGAATTTGAACACCTCGTGCTCGACCTTCTTACCGTCCGGCGTGACGTAGCTCATGGTGAGCGTGGCGTTGGCCGGCACCAGGATGTCGGTGGCGCGGTACTGGTCGCCGAAGGCGTGGCGGCCGATCACGATCGGCTGGGTCCAGCCCGGCACCAGGCGCGGGACGTTCTTGCAGATGATCGGCTCGCGGAAGATCACGCCGCCGATGATGTTGCGGATGGTGCCGTTGGGCGAGCGCCACATCTTCTTCAGGTTGAATTCCTTCACCCGCGCCTCGTCGGGGGTGATGGTGGCGCATTTTACCGCAACGCCCACTTCCTTGGTCTTATTGGCGGCGTCGATGGTGATCTGGTCGTCGGTCTCGTCGCGCTTCTCAACCGAAAGGTCGTAATAGAGCAGGTCAATATCGAGGTACGGGTGGATCAGCTTGTCCTTGATGAGTTGCCAGATGATGCGGGTCATCTCATCGCCGTCCATTTCGACGACGGGGTTCGTGACCTTGATTTTCGCCATTTGAGGGAATCACCTTTTAGAGAGCGAGAACCGGCAATGGACACCGGGCTGACGGAAAATCCGGTGCGTGCTCGATGACGGCGCCGTTTCCATAGCCGAGGCGGGCTCTATAGCATTGCGTTTCCGGCGGTGAAAGCCACGTCGCTCGGGTACGCCGCATTCCGGATACGCGTGGCTGCGAGCACGACGCGGCGATGAAATTTTGAGCGATCGTGATTCGCGCAGAAGGCGCGTTGTGGCTGACGCGCGTCGATCGGAGTAGGCCTGAACGTTCGGTGCGATGACGTGCCTTGCGGGCCCGAAGGGACTCGCTCGATGCGTTCGTCATCGAGCGAGTCGTGGCTGTGAAATGCCTGTCGCCGGACTTAAAGCGTCAGAGCGCGGCGAGCGCGGCGTTCAGCGTGGCGCTCGGTCGCATCGCCGCCGAGGTCTTGGCGGCGTCGGGCAGGTAGTAGCCCCCGGTGTCGACCGGCTTGCCCTGCGCGGCGATCAGCTCGGCGTTGATCTTGGCCTCGTTCTTGGCGAGCGTTTCGGCCAGCGGCTTGAAGCGGGCCGCGAGCTCCTTGTCCTTGCTCTGCGCGGCCAGCGCCTGCGCCCAATAGAGCGCGAGGTAGAAATGGCTGCCGCGGTTGTCGATCTCGCCGACCTTGCGGGCGGGGTTCTTGTTGTTGTCGAGGAACCGGCCGATGGCCTCATCGAGCGCCTCGGCGAGAACCAGCGCCTTGGCGTTCTTATAGGTATGGCCGAGATGTTCGAGCGAGGCGCCGAGCGCGAGGAATTCGCCGAGCGAATCCCAGCGCAGATAGCCCTCCTGTTGGAATTGCTCGACATGCTTGGGCGCCGAGCCGCCGGCGCCGGTCTCGAACATGCCGCCGCCCGCGAGCAACGGGACGATCGAGAGCATCTTGGCCGAGGTGCCGAGCTCCATGATCGGGAACAGATCGGTCAGGTAATCGCGCAGAATGTTGCCGGTGACGGAAATCGTGTCCTGGCCCTTGCGAATGCGCTCGAGCGAAAACTTCATCGCGTCGACCGGGGCCAAGATGCGGATGTCGAGCCCCGAGGTATCTTCATTCTTCAGGTATGTTTCGACCTTGGCGATGAGCTGCGCGTCGTGCGCGCGGTTCTTGTCGAGCCAGAACACCGCCGGCGTGTTGGTCAGGCGCGCGCGGCGCACGCCGAGCTTGACCCAATCGCGCACGGCGGCGTCCTTGAGCTCGCACATGCGGAAGATGTCGCCGGCCTCCACCGGCCGCTCCAGCAGCACCTTGCCGTCGTCGGTGACGACGCGGACCGTGCCGCTCGTCGCGACTTCAAACGTCTTGTCGTGCGAGCCGTATTCCTCGGCCTTCTGTGCCATCAGGCCGACGTTCGGCACGGTACCCATGGTCTTGGGGTCGAACGCGCCGTGCGTCTTACAGTCGTCGATGACGGTCTGATACAGCGTCGCGTAGGCGCGATCCGGGATCACGGCCATGGTGTCGTGCAGCTTGCCGTCGGGTCCCCACATCTTGCCGGCCTCGCGGATCATCGCCGGCATCGTCGCGTCGATGATGAAGTCCGAGGGGACATGCAGGCCGGTGATGCCCTTGTCCGAATTGACCATGGCCAGCGCCGGGCGCTTGGCGTACTCGGCCGCGATGTCGTCCTTGATCGCCTTCTTTTCGGCTTCCGGCAGCGTCTCGATCTTCGACAAGAGATCGCCGAAACCGTTGTTGAGATTGACGCCGAGCTTCTTCAGCGTCGCGGCATGCTTCTCGATCACGTCGGAAAAGAACGCCGACACGGCGTGACCGAAAATGATCGGATCGGCGATCTTCATCATGGTCGCCTTGACGTGCAGCGAGAACAGCACGCCCTCCTTCTTGGCGACCTCGATCTGCTCGGCGAAGAACTTGCGCAGCGCCTTCGCGCTCATCACCGCCGCGTCGATGATTTCGCCATCGGCGAGCGCCGTCTTTGCCTTCAGCACGGTGGTCTTGCCGTCAGCGCCGACCAGTTCGATTCGGACGTTGGTCGCTTTGTCGACCGTGGTCGCGATTTCCGAACCGAAATAATCGCCGCTCGACATGTGGGCGACATGCGATTTGGAATCCTTGCTCCAGACGCCCATCTTGTGCGGGTTCTTGCGGGCATAGTTCTTCACCGCGGCGGCGGCGCGGCGATCGGAATTGCCTTCGCGCAGGATCGGGTTGACGACGCTGCCGAACACCTTGCCGTAGCGGGCCTTGATTTCCTTCTCCGCGTCGGTGGTCGGATTGTCGGGATAGTCCGGAACGGCGTAGCCCTTGCCCTGCAGTTCCTTGATCGCGGCCTTGAGCTGCGGGATCGAGGCCGAGATGTTGGGCAGCTTCATGATGTTGGCTTCGGGCTTCAGCGTCAGTTCGCCGAGCCAGGTGAGATCGTCGTCGATCCGCTGCGCGGGGGTCAGCTTTTCAGGGAAAGCGGCGATGATGCGGCCGGCCAGCGAAATGTCCTTCAGCTTCACCGACACGCCGGCCGCGCCCACGAAGGCGTCGACGATCGGCAGCAGGGAATAGGTCGCGAGCGCCGGGGCTTCATCGACCTTCGTCCACATGATTTCGAGATTTGGCATGCTGGTACCTCTGGTCGCCGTGCTTTTTAGGCCGACCGGAAACTGCACATCGGTGGGCGCGGTGGTATGGCTCCCCCTCGCGCCCTCGAATGAATTGTTCTCGGCGGGGACGCCGCCAACCGGGGAATCCGACTGACGGGCGTTCGGCGCGCGCCCTATAGCATCCGCAACCGGCCGGTAAAAGCCTGCTGAGCGGGTGCGATCAGGCCGCCGGCCGGCTACAATGCGGCTGACGCATGAATACGGTGCCGCCGCTTGACACGAAGCCGCCGGCTTGGGCAGGGGCTGCGCTTTCAGGGCATTTGCCCGCCGTGGAGCATTCAATGCCCGGAGCCGGGACCGACAAGACCAAACGCTGGATTGAAACCCCGGGCCCGGTGGTGGTGCTGGTGGAGCCGCAGCTCGGCGAGAACATCGGCGCGGCGGCGCGCGCCATGGCCAATTTTGGGCTATCGCGGCTGCGCCTGGTCAAGCCGCGGCAGGGCTGGCCGAACGAGCGCGCCCGCGTGATGGCGGCGGGCGCCGACCGCGTACTTGACCAGGCCACATTGCACGACAGCCTCGCCGACGCGGTGGGCGACTGCCAGTTCGTGCTCGCCACGACCGCCCGCCAGCACGACCAGGCCAAGCCCGTGCTCGGCGCCGATGCCGCGGCCGCCGAGCTGGCGCCGCGCGTCGCCGCCGGCGAGACCGTCGCTTTGGTGTTCGGGCGCGAGCGCTATGGGCTGGAAAACCACGAGGTGGGACTGGCCGACGGGATTCTCACGCTGCCGGTCAATCCGGCCTTCGCCTCGCTCAATCTGGCGCAGGCGGTGGTGATCGTCGCCTATGAATGGTTCAAGCAATCCGGCGTGCATGAGCCGTTTGTGCGGCATGTGAAATCCCCGCCGGCCGCCAAGCAGCAGCTCAATGCCTTCTTCGCCGATCTCGAACGCGAGCTCGAGCGCGTCGAGTTTTTCCGCCCGGCCGAGAAGCGCGACACCATGCGCGTCAACCTTTTGAACATCTTCCAGCGCATGCAGCCAAGCCAGCAGGATATCCGCACCCTGCACGGCGTCATCATGGCGATCGCGCAAGGGCGCAAAGGACCGGCGCGCGGCGGCGTGCTCGATCCCGGCGAGGCGCAGAAGCTGCGCGAGCTGATCGCCGAGCATGGCACCCGCGTATTGGAAGAGCGCGCGCCGGTGCGCGGGCTGGCGCGGCTGTTACGGCGAAACCCGACCGAGGCCGAGCGCACGCTCTGGCAGGCGCTGGTGAACGACCGCCGTTTCGCCGGCCGCGGTTTCAACCGGCAGGTGCCGATCGGGCCGCACATTGTCGACTTCGCGTCGTTTCCGCTCAAATGCATCATCGACCTCATGCCGGAGTCCGAATCCGACGAGGCCAAGCATATGCGCGTCGACAAGCTCACCTGGCTGGCCGAGCGCGACTACCGGGTGGTGACGGTGAAGGCGGAAGATGTGGCACAAAACGTCGGCGCCGTGCTCGACCGGCTATCGGCCGAAGTCAGCAGAGTCACGACCTAGGCGCTCGGCCACTCGTTCTGCGAAGCATTTTGCGAAGCGTTTTGCGAAGCGTTCGCAAATTTGACGAATGATAGCCGATCGAAAAGAAATTCGCCATGGCATGGACCAAGGCGTTTCTCGCCGGCTCCGTTATCGGAAATCCGAAAGGAGCCACCATGCAAATCTTCAATACCCCGCAGCGCTACGGAACCGTGGCGCAATGCCTGCACTGGGCGACCGCACTTCTGGTTGTCGCCGCTTGGCTGCTCGGAACGCTTGGAGACGAGCTGCCGCGAGGGGCCGCGCGCTATGCCGGCTTGTTCGTCCACATTTCGGCAGGGCTTGCCGTATCGATCATGGTTGCAATGCGCCTGCTTTGGCGTCTCATCGATCCGCCGCCGCCGACTGAGTCAACGCCGCTCGGCGCTTGGCTTGATCGGGCGGGACGCTTCGCCCATCTCGCGCTTTACGCGCTGCTCATCGTCGTGCCGGTGGTTGGCATTGTTACGCAATTCGCCCGTGGGCAGCCGCTGCCGGTGTTCGGCCTGGGTGCCATTGCATCGCCCTGGGCGGCTGACCGTGCCTTCGCGCATTCCGTCAAGGAGGTGCACGAGTTGCTGTCAAACTTGCTGCTCGCTGTTGCGGCCGTTCACGCCGCCGCGGCACTGGCGCACCATTGGCTGTTGCGCGATCGCACGCTGAGCCGGATGCTACCTGGCGCCACCCGCTAGGCGGACGCGGGCCTTCAGCACCTTCCAAGCGGCGGACGTGGAGGCCGATGCGAAGAAGGTGCTGGGTCGGCTCGTCACGGCTGTTGGCGAGCCTGAATGCCGATGCTTACCGATCGGTAAATCCGAGTCCCCGGTATTGCCGATCGCCTGCAATCGGTTTGCAATCGAACGCTGCTAGTCCTGCCTTGCGCCAGGAGGCACCGATGTCACGGACCATTCGCTTGACGGTCGTCGCCGCCGTCATGCTTGCCGCGCCAGCCATGGCGCAAAGCATCGTCATTCAGCCGCGCGCGGCGGCGTCAGCGGACACGAAAGGCGATGTGCACGTCAATATCGGCATGAATTTCTTTGTTGCGGCCCCGACCGACGACAGCGAAGCCGCCGTCAAGGCGCAGGAACAGGCGAGGCGCGCGCTTTACGAAAGCGCGGCGCGTGAATGCGATCTCTTGCGCGCCGTGATCGCCAGCGAATGCCGCCTCGAATCGATCAACATCAACGTCAATCGCAACTACGGCAACCAGACCCCGCAGGGCTTCAATGCCAACGGGAATTTCAGGTTTCTCATCAAGCTGAAGTAGCGGCGCTCAAGCCTTCAACGCCTTGATCTGCGCCGCCGCGCCCTCGCGCACCAGGCCCTGGTCGCTGCCGACCGTGACGAAGCGGAAGCCGCGCTTGGCCATGGCAAGCGCGCGCTCGGCGTCGCGGCAATAGATGCCGGGAATCTTGCCGGCCTTGCGCGCGGCTTCCCCGATGCGATCGATGGCGCGTTCGACTTCCGGCGCCTGCACGTCCTGCGACGTTCCGCCGGAGAGCGCGGTCGACAGGTCGTAGGGACCGATGAACAGCGCATCGATGCCGTCGGTCGCGGCAATGTCTTCGACATTGGCGAGCGCGGTCGGCGTCTCGATCATGGCGAGCGTGAGCGTGCCGGTATTGGCCTCGCGCAAATAGTCGGTCGAGACCGTGCGGCCCTGCAGCGCCATGGCGCGCTGCGGACCCCAGCTCCGTTCGCCAAGCGGCGGAAACTTGGCGACCGCGGCAAAAGCGCGCGCGTCGGTCGGCGTGTTGATCATGGGCGCGATGATGGCCTCCGCGCCGGCATCGAGCGCGCGCGAGACAAAGGCGAAGTCGTTGAGCGGCACGCGCACGACCGGCGCCGCACCGCCATGATGGATGGCGCCGATCGCGGCGATCGTGGTGGCCGTGTCCCACAAACCGTGCTGCACGTCGATTACCACCGCGGGGAAGCCCTCGCGTGCGATCGTCTCGGCGACAAGCGGAGAGGCGAGCGCGCACCAGCTCGAGAACACGGTTGCGCCGGCGCGCAGCCGGCGGGCGAGGGGGAATGAGTCTTGAGTCATGAGCGCCTCTCGGATTGTCGTTCCGGGGCGCGAGCCGAGCGAGCGAACCCGGAATCCAGAAACACGCACGGTGTCCGCTTCTGGATTCCGGGCTCGCGCTTTCAGCGCGCCCCGGAATGACGGAAAATCAGCCGCTCTTCTTGACCTGCTCGACCGCCTGCGCCAGCAATTCGTTCATGCGCGCGCGGATGTCGGCCTCGGCGATGCCTTTGGCCGCGAGGTCCTTGGTCACCTTGCGCAGCACGTCGTTGTCGCCGGCTTCCTCGAAGTCCGCCAGCACGACTTCCTTGGCATAGGCTTCCGCCTCCGCGCCGCTCTTGCCGAGCACGCCGGCCGCCCACAGCCCGAGCAGCTTGTTGCGGCGGGCCATCGCCTTGAAACGCAATTCCTCGTCATGCGCGAACTGCTTCTCGAAGCCTTCCTCGCGCTTGTCGAATGTGGTCATGCCGCCGCCCTCTTTCCCTGCGATTCGCGTTCTGCGGTAGTCAGTCCCGCGGTTCGTAGTCTCACGATCTGACGCGTTCCTTGCGATCCCGCGACCGCGTACACACATAATACCGCAGCGGCCTTGCATATCGCCACGGCAGCGTCAAGGCAACATCCGGGGCGGCATTTGCGGCGAAAATGCGGAGTGGAAAACGTGGCCGCTCGTCGATTGTGCTGCCCGGACCGATCGGCTAGGTTGCCGATGTGTCCGGATCGTTCGCGTGAGAATCGCGCCGCCATCCGGTCCCGCCGCCGCGGATCTCGATCACGACTTTAACAGGAGCCACGGCACCCGATGGACTTTCAGAAACCACGGTACACGCCCATGAGCCGCCGTCGCCGCATTTACGAAGGCAAGGCGAAGGTCCTCTATGAAGGCCCCGAGCCGGGCACGCTGATTCAGCATTTCAAGGACGACGCCACCGCCTTCAACGCCAAGAAGCACGAGGTGATCGAAGGCAAGGGCGTCCTCAACAACCGCATCTCGGAATATGTATTCCAGCACCTCAACGATATCGGGGTGCCGACTCACTTCATCCGCCGGCTCAACATGCGCGAGCAGTTGATCCGCGAGGTGGAGATCATTCCGCTCGAAGTGGTGGTGCGCAATGTCGCGGCCGGATCGCTCTCGCAGCGCCTCGGCATCGAGGAAGGCACGCAACTGCCGCGCTCGATCATCGAGTTCTACTACAAGAACGACAAGCTCAACGACCCGATGGTGTCGGAAGAGCACATCACCGCGTTCGGCTGGGCGAGCCCGCAGGAGATCGACGACATCATGGCGCTCGCCATCCGCGTCAACGACTTCCTGTCCGGCCTGTTCCTCGGGGTCGGCATCCGTCTCGTGGACTTCAAGATGGAGACCGGCCGGCTCTGGGAAAACGACATGATGCGCATCGTCGTGGCCGATGAGATTTCGCCCGATTCGTGCCGGCTGTGGGACATCAAGTCGAACGAAAAGCTCGACAAGGACCGCTTCCGCCGCGATCTCGGCGGGCTGGTGGAGGCCTATACCGAGGTCGCCAAGCGGCTCGGGATCATGGGTGAGGGCGAGCGCCCGCAGGGCTCCGGCCCGGTGCTGGTGAAGAGCTGAGGATTGATGCGGGTTCCGATTGAGCGGGACCCGTAAGGGTGCTAACCGGGGACCTTGCGGTCCCCGTTTTGCTTTGGAAATGCTGATGAAAGCGCGCGTCACCGTCACCCTGAAAACCGGCGTGCTCGATCCGCAAGGCAAGGCGATCGAGGGCGCGCTGCGTTCGCTCGGCATCGATGGCGTCACCAGCGTGCGCCAGGGCAAGGTGTTCGACATCGAGGTCGAAGGCGGCGACCCGGCCAGGACCGAGGCCCTGCTGAAAGAAGCGGCAGACAAGCTGCTCGCCAACACTGTTATCGAGAATTATCGCGTGGATGTGCTGGGCTAATGCGGAGGCTGCCCTGATGAAAGCCGCTGTCCTCGTCTTCCCCGGCATCAATCGCGAGCGCGACATGGCGCGCACGCTCACGATCGTCTCGGGCCAGGCGCCGGCGATGGTCTGGCACGCCGAGAGCGAGTTGCCGGCCGGTACCGATCTCGTGGTGATCCCCGGCGGCTTCTCCTATGGCGATTATCTGCGCTGCGGCGCCATTGCCGCGCGCAGCCCGGTGATGGACGCGGTGCGCGCTTTCGCCGCGCGCGGCGGGCTGGTGCTGGGGGTCTGCAACGGATTCCAGATCCTGTGCGAGTCGGGCCTCTTGCCCGGCGTGCTGATGCGCAATCAGCAGCTCCGCTTCATCTGCCGCGACGTTTACCTGCGGGTCGAGCGGTCCGACCTGCCGTTCACCCGCGGCTACAATGCGGGGCAGGTGGTCCGCGTGCCGGTGGCGCATGGCGAGGGCAACTACATCGCCGACGGCGAGACCATCGCGCGGCTGGAAGGCGAGGGGCGGGTCGTGTTCCGCTATTGCTCGCCCGACGGGATGATCGATCCGAACTGGAACCACAACGGCGCCATCAATGCCATCGCGGGTATCGTGAACGAGCGCCGCAACGTGCTCGGCATGATGCCGCATCCGGAAAACCACGTGGAAGCGATCGTCGGCTGCACGGACGGGCGCGGCCTGTTCGCCGGGCTGGCGGAGGCGTTGCAGCGGGCGGCATAGCGGAATGCCACCTCTCCCCGCTTGCGGGAAGAGGTCGGATTGCGAAGCAATCCGGGTGAGGGGGCCTCTCCAAGGGCCTGAGCGTCGCGAGATGCCCCCTCACCCGGCTCGCTTTCGTTAACTCGAAAGCTCGCCACCCTCTCCCCGCCAGCGGGGAGAGGGGAAGACCTCGCGTGGATTAGCAAGTGCTCCCCAACGAAACCAAAATCACCCCCGAACTCGTCGCCGAACACGGGCTCAAGCCCGACGAGTACGAGCGCATCCTGAAGCTGATCGGCCGCGCGCCGACGCTGACCGAGCTCGGCATTTTCTCGGCGATGTGGAACGAGCACTGCTCGTACAAGTCCTCCAAGGTTCATCTGCGCGGCCTGCCGACCAAGGGCCCGCATGTGATCCAGGGGCCGGGCGAAAATGCCGGCGTCATCGACATCGGCGATGGCTTGGCTTGCGTGTTCAAGATGGAGAGCCACAACCACCCGAGCTATATCGAGCCCTATCAGGGCGCCGCCACCGGCGTCGGCGGCATTTTGCGCGACGTGTTCACCATGGGCGCGCGCCCCATTGCCTGCCTCGATGCGCTCTCGTTCGGCTCGCCCGATCATGCCAAGACGCGTCATCTCGTCTCCGGCGTGGTCGCCGGCGTCGGCGGCTACGGCAATTCCTTCGGCGTGCCGACGGTCGCGGGCTCCGTGCGCTTCCATTCGCGCTATGACGGCAATTGCCTGGTCAACGCCATGGCGGTCGGCATCGCGCGTGCCAACGAGATCTTCTACGCGGCCGCCTCCGGCGTCGGCATGCCGATCGTCTATCTCGGCTCCAAGACCGGGCGCGACGGCATCCACGGCGCCACCATGGCCTCGGCCGAGTTCGGCGCCGATGCCGAGGAGAAGCGCCCGACCGTGCAGGTCGGCGATCCGTTCTCGGAAAAGCTCTTGTTGGAAGCCTGCCTCGAGATCATGGCCAAGGGCTGCGTCATCGCGATCCAGGACATGGGCGCGGCCGGCTTGACTTCGTCGGCGACCGAGATGGGCGCCAAGGGCGATCTCGGCGTGACGCTCGATCTCGACAAGGTGCCGTGCCGCGAAGAGGGCATGACCGCCTACGAGATGATGCTGTCCGAGAGCCAGGAGCGCATGCTCATGGTGCTCAAGCCGGAGAAGGAGCAGGAGGCGGAAGCGATCTTCCGCAAATGGGGGCTCGACTTCGCGGTGGTGGGCGAGACCACGCCGTCCAAGCGCTTCATCGTGATGCACACCGAGAATGGCGAGCGCAAGAAGGTCGCCGACCTGCCGATCAAGGAACTCGGCAGCGAGGCGCCGGAATACAAGCGGCCCTTCATCACCGGCGCCAAGCAGCCGGTGATCGAGGCCGACGACGTGAAGGCGCCGCACGGCACCATCGAGGCGCTCGAACTTCTGATCGCCACGCCCGACCTTTGCTCCAAGCGCTGGGTGTGGGAGCAATACGACCATGTCATCGGCGGCAACACCGTGCAGCGCCCGGGTGGCGATGCCGCGGTGGTGCGTGTCGAGGACGGGCCGAAGGGACTTGCACTCACCACCGACGTGACGCCGCGCTATTGCGAGGCCGATCCGTTCGAGGGCGGCAAGCAGGCAGTGGCCGAGTGCTGGCGCAACTTGACCGCGGTGGGCGCGCGGCCGCTCGCCATCACCGACAATCTGAATTTCGGCAATCCGGAACGGCCCAAGATCATGGGGCAGTTCGTCGGTTGCGTGCGCGGCATCGCGGAAGCCTGCAAGGCGCTCGAATTCCCGGTCGTGTCCGGCAATGTCTCGCTCTACAACGAGACCAACGGACGCGCGATCCTGCCGACGCCGTCGATCGGCGGGGTCGGGCTGCTCGAGGATTTCAGCAAGTCCGCGACGCTCGCCTTCAAGCGCGAGGGCGAGGCCATCCTGATCGTGGGCGAGACCACAGGCTGGCTCGGCCAGTCGATGTATTTGCGCGAACTATGCAGTCGGGAAGAGGGCGCGCCGCCGCCGGTCGATCTCACCGAGGAGCGCGAGAATGGCGATTTCGTGCGCGCGCTCATCCGCGACGGCGTCGCGAGCGCGGTGCACGATGTTTCCGACGGCGGCCTGTTGGTGGCGATTGCCGAGATGGCCATGGCCTCCCACATCGGCGCGACGCTCACGGCGGCGCCGACCGATATCCCGGCGCATGCGCATTGGTTCGGCGAGGACCAGGCGCGCTATCTCGTCACCGTGCCGGCCGCGCAAGCCGAGGCGGTGTTCGCACGCGCGGGCGCCGCGAGCGTGCCGGTCTGGCGCATCGGCGTCACCGGCGGCGATGCGCTCGCCATCGAGGGCGAACGGCCGGTGACCATCGCGGCTCTGCGCGAGCGCTTCGAGGGCTGGCTGCCGGCCTATATGGCCGGGAACGTCTGAGGCGTCAGGCCGGCAACTCACCCACCGCGCGCGCGGCGGCATCGATCGCCAGGTGCGCATAGGCGTCGCCGCCGGAATCCGTATTGGCGATGGTGACGCGCCCCGCCGGCTGGCGCGCCCGCGTGAGCACATCCTCATAATCGTCGGGATCGAACAGCGTGTTCTCGACATAGCTGAAGCCATGCGACCAGCGATTGACGGTGATCGCCGCGATGTCGCGCGCACTCGAAAAACCGCCGGGCCCCAGCATGCGGTCGAGATCGTCGCGAATGTGCCGCTCGAAATCGGCAAAACTCATCTCGAGCAGCGCCATCCGCCC
>DASZQT010000065.1:0-8734 GCA_035549515.1 Pseudolabrys sp.
ACTTAAATCTGCAATGAGCCGCAGGTTTTTTCAATCGGGTGTCCCCTCGCACGGGGGGCAGACCAACACTGCGCCTATTCCCGCGCAAGCGGGAGACCAGCGCAGACTCCCAGCTGGGTCCCCGCTGTCGCGCGGACGAACGGTTGATGGTTACGTCGCCACGAACAGCAGCGACTTCGTCGACTTCTCCAAGAGCGCCGCGGCGGTGTCGCCGAAGAACAATTTTTCGCCGGGCCGTCGGCCGACGCCGAGCACGATGAGGTTGTTGCGCCGGCGGCCGACCTCCTTGAGGATCGCCTGGTCGGCGGCGATGTCGGCGCGCACCGCGGTCTTGATCGGCAGGCCGTAGGTCTCCGCCAGCGCGACGATATCCTTGAGGATCGCCTCCTCGTACTGGCGCGAGCGCCGCGTCTTGGTCTTGCCGCTCGGCGCCACGTAGAGCGCCGTGAGCGGGGCCTTGGCGGCGCGGGCGACGGCGATCGCCACCTCGGCGGCGCGGCGGGACGCGTCGGTGCCGTTGACCGGCACCAGGATGCTCAGCCGGCTGTGCAGCGGGTCGTCGAGCTGGCCGTGGCGGAGGCCCGCGACGGCGAGCGGGCCGTCGAAGCCGGCCGCGAGATTGGTGATGTCGTCGTGGAATTCGGTCTTGTCGGTCACGGTCTTGTCGAGGCCGACGACCATCAGGTCGTAGCCTTTCTCCGCCTCGGCGGCGACGACCTCCGTGTTCGGCAGCCTCTCGATCATGGTGGTGACGTCGATCTTGGTCTCGCTCTTGTCCTCGTCGCGCTTGGAGTCGTCGCTGCGGCCGGCGACGACCTGCACCGTCTGGCCGATTTCCTTCGCCTTGTCCTTGGCCTCCTGCACCGCGGACTTGCTCGGCCGCTTCTTGCCGTGGATATGCATGACGGTCGTCGGCATGGCATTGGCGCCGGCGATGATGCCGCCGATGCGGGTGGCGAACTTGCCGTTGGCGCTGTCGTCGATGGCGATGAGCAGGCGCTCGAGCTTCGGCACGAAGCCCTTTGCCTCCATCTCCTCGCGCTCGAGCCGCTGCTTCTCCTCCTTGCGCATCGGCACGCGCGCCAGCGCCCAGCGCAAGGTCGGCGGCATCGCCATGGTGGTGAGGACCGCCATGGTGACGATCATGGTGAAAAGCTGCGCGCTCAAGGCGCCCATCGACAGGCCGACCGAGGCGATGATGACTTCGGTCGAGCCACGCGCGTTCATGCCGCAGGCGAGCGCGAAGCCTTCGCGGCGGGTCAGGCCGCCGAGCTCGCCGCCGACGAAGGCGCCGCCGAACTTGCCGAGGCTGGCGATCAGGACGAGACCGACCGTGTAGAGCGCGATGGTCGGATTGCCGAGCACCGTGATGTCGGCGTTCTGCCCGGCGAGGCCGAAATAGATCGGCGTGAAGAAGGCCATCACCAGGCCGCGCAACTGCTCGTCGATGTGCTTGCTCAGGATCGGCGATTCGCCGACCAAAACGCCGGCGACGAAGGCGCCGAGCACGGTGTGCACGCCGATCGCATAGGTGGTGAGCGCCATCGCGCCCATGATGACGATGATCGCGGTGATGACCGCGAAGTCGCTCTCGAAATTGTCGTTGACCCAGCGGATGACGAAGAACACCGCCCGGCGCCCGAGCGTCAGGCTGAGGGCGAGGAAAACGAGCGTGCCGACGACACTCTCGGCGAGCGCCATCGGCTCCACTTTGCCGGCGGCGGCGAGCGAGAAGATGATCGACACGATGATCCAGCCGATCGAATCGTCGATCACCGCCGAGGCGAGGATGACCTGGCCGACGGTGCGGCGGGTGAAGTTCAATTCGCGCACGATCATGGCGACGAAATTGACCGAGGCGATCGACAGCGCCGTGCCGAGAAAGAGCGCGGTGACCAGCCGTTTGCCCGGATCGCCGAGCAATTGGTCGGGCAGCGCGAAGCCGAGCGCGACGCCGCAGGCGAACGGGATGACGATGCCCATCAGCGAGGCGAAGACCGAGGCGCGGCCGGTCTGCCGCACCAGCTTGAGGTCGGTCTCCATGCCGGTGATCAGCAGCAGCAGCAGCACGCCGATCTGGGCGACGCCGTTCAGCATCGCCTGTTGATCGGGCGATTTGGGGAACAGCAGGCCGTGTGCGGTGGGGAAGAGATAGCCGAACAGCGAGGGCCCGAGAATGAGGCCGGCGATGAGTTGCCCCATCACAGCCGGCTGGCCGAGCCGCAGCATGGCTTCGCCGAGCAGCCGGCCGATCATCATCAGCATCAGCACCTGACCGACGAATATGGCGACCGACGGCCCGCTGTGGCCGGGCTCAGCCGCCGCCGCAGGTCCCGCCAGAGTAAGCAGCGCGCAGGCCGCCCAAACCGTGCCCCGCGTGGCTAGCCACCGGCCGTTCTTGCGCATGCCCATTCGTGCCCCTTCCGAAGGTCATCGTGGCCCGGCCGCGCCGCCCGCGGACCGGAGCGAAGTCACATTGTACGCGTCAGAAATCGAGCACCCACCGTCGCGGGATCCGGCGTCGGGCGCCGGTTCCGCAGCTTGCAATAACGCGACACGCGTCGGCTTGTTTCGGCGTCAGGAACCCGACGTTCGGCGAAGGGTGCCTATGGGCGGGCGCGGTACATGCAATTACGAACGAGTCGCAACTAATTGACTTCGAGCAAGCGACTAGGTATTTTCTTGCGAGTAATTTGCAATAGCAGCTTTCCGCCCCTGGCGGTCGGCGGCAGGGTCTGCCATGACAGTTGGAAGTGAAACCAAAGTGGAAGCGTTCGCCGGTATGCCGGGCGATAGCAATTCGGGCTGGCGTTTCGGCCATTCGGGCGAACTGCGCAAAAGCCTTTCCGAGGTTTATGCCTCGATTCCGGTTCCCATGCGCGGCTCCTGGCTTCGCCGGCTGCTCGCCTTCTCCGGCCCGGGCTACATGGTCTCGGTCGGCTATATGGACCCCGGCAATTGGGCGACCGACCTCGCCGGCGGCTCGCGGTTCGGCTACACGCTGCTCTCGGTCATCATGCTCTCCAACCTGATGGCCATCCTGCTGCAGGCGCTCGCCGCGCGGCTCGGGATTGCCACGGGCAGGGACCTGGCGCAGGCCTGCCGCGACGCCTATCCGCGCCCGGTCGGCTACGTGCTGTGGTTCGCTTGCGAACTGGCGATCGTGGCCTGCGATCTGGCCGAAGTGATCGGCACCGCCATCGCGCTCAAGCTGCTGTTCGGCCTTCCGCTCATCGCCGGCGCACTGATCACCGCGCTCGATGCGTTCCTCGTGCTGATGCTGATGAACCGCGGCTTCCGTTTCTTGGAAGCCTTCATCGTCACGCTGCTCATCGTGATCGCGACGTGCTTCTTGGCGCAGATCCTGCTCGCCGCCCCGCCGGTCGCCGCGGTGCTCGGGGGTTTCCTGCCTTCACACGAGATCGTGAGCAATCCGGCGATGCTCTACATCGCAATCGGCATCCTGGGCGCCACCGTGATGCCGCATAATCTTTATCTGCATTCGTCCATCGTGCAGACGCGCGAGATCGAGCCGAGCGAGCAGGGGCGGCGGCGCGCCATCTTCTGGGCCACCGCCGATTCCACCATCGCGCTCATGCTGGCGCTGTTCATCAACGCCGCCATCCTGATCGTGGCGGCTGCGGTGTTCCACGCCCATGGCAAGGACGTCGAATCGATCGAGCAGGCTTACGCGCTTCTTTCGCCGATCCTGGGTGTTGGCATTGCCTCGGTGCTGTTCGCGGTGGCGCTGCTCGCCTCCGGCCTCAATTCGACGGTGACCGCGACGCTGGCCGGCCAGATCGTGATGGAAGGCTTCCTGCACATCCGGCTGCCGCATTGGGCGCGCCGGCTGATCACGCGCGCCATCGCCATCGTTCCGGTGGTGGCGGTGACGGCGATCTACGGCGAGCGCGGCACCGGGCAGCTTCTCATCCTGTCGCAGGTCATCCTGTCGATGCAACTGCCCTTCGCGGTAGTTCCGCTGGTGCAGTTCGTCTCCGACCGCAAGAAAATGGGCTCATTCGCGATTTCCCGACCGGTCGCCGCACTGGCCTGGCTGATCGCCGCGCTTATCCTCATGTTGAACGTGAAGCTGTTGGTGGATACGTTTGGAGGATAGACGTTGTCATCCGTGGGCCACGCTTTATGACAGCTTTTCCGGGGCCACGGCAGAGGATATGGGCGCGACAATCAAGGAATTCGATACGGCAGCCCTTACGCGCGATCTCTCCGAACATGGCCTTGCCGAAAGCGATCTCGGCGCGGTCGTTCATCTCTATCATGATGGCAAGGCGTTCAAGGTTGAACTCACGACGCTCATGGGCGCTACACGGGGCGTCGTGACTTTGGAAACTGGCGACATACGCGCCATCCATGACGGCGAAATAGCTCAGGCGCGGGAAGTGGCGTGAGCGGAATTCCGGAGCAGAGAACGGGTAAGCGGTCGCGCGGCTACCGCTCGAAACGCGTCCAGCCGGTCGGCATGAGCCGCTCCTGCGGCAGGAAGCGACCCTTATAGTCCATCTTGCGCGAGCCCGGCACCCAATAGCCGAGGTAGACGTAGGGCAGCCGCATACGGCGCGCGCGCGCGATGTGATCGAGGATCATGAAGGTGCCGAGCGAGCGGTCGGCCTCGTCCGGATCGAAAAACGAATAGACCATCGACAGCCCGTCGCCGAGCACATCGGTGAGCGCCACCGCCAGCAATTCGCCATCGCCGCGCCCATTGATGCCGCTGTCGGGACCGCGCCCGCGGTATTCGATCAGGCGGGTGTCGACATGGCTGTCCTCGATCATCATGGCGTAGTCGAGCACGGTCATGTCTGCCATGCCGCCGTCGCGGTGACGGGCATCGAGATAGGCGCGGAACACCGAATACTGCTCGGAGGTCGGCGTCGGCGCACGCATGTCGCCGATCACGTCGCCGTTGCGCTCGGCGATCCGGCGCATGCTGCGCGAGGGGGCAAAGTCGGCAGCCACCACCCGCACCGAGACGCAGGCGCGGCAGGTCTCGCAGGCCGGCCGATAGGCGATCGACTGGCTGCGGCGGAAGCCGCCGTGCGTGAGCAGGTCGTTGAGATCGGCCGCCCGTTCGCCGACCAGGTGGGTGAACACCTTGCGTTCTTCCTGGCCGCGCAGATAGGGGCAGGGCGAGGGCGCGGTGAGGTAGAATTGCGGCGTGTCGCGGGAGTGCTGGGTCACGAACGATTCGCTATGTCAGAGCGTCCCAAAATTCCTGCCAGAGTCATGCCCATCAGCATCGCGCTCCGCGCGCCGTTCGTCAAAGCCCATTATAGGGGCTGACCCCTGCCATTTCGGCCCGGAGCCCGGCCGCCCGGCGGGCATTGTTGATGACGACCGTGCCCAAAACAATGTCATGCAGCAGGCGCCGGCGCTGGTTGAAGAAGGCGACCAACAGGATGAAGGGCGTTAGCGCCGAAATTGAGACCCAGAACACGATGGCATGCACCGCGCCGAGCACGAAATAGGCGGGAGCCCCGTACCAGGTACGCATCTCCAGGTCCGTGACGCGCATGCCGATGGTGGCCGAGCTCGGGCCTCCCAAGGTGGCGCCGAAATAGACGATGGCCCAGATCACGCTTCCCGCCGGCAGCAGCCAATAGAGGGCGAAGCCCAGGCCCAGGGTGACGATGCCGAAGATGAAGATGAACATGGCGGCCAGCACCACCGGGATGGAGATCACGAAAAAATCGATCAGAAACGCGATCACGCGCCGCGACAGCACGCCTTCGAACAGTTCCGGATTGCGCACGGGATCGTAGGCGTGCGGTTTGATGTCGATCGACATGATGGCCCTTGCCCGGTTACCCCCGGCGGCGGTCATGCGGCCGCCCCCGGCATCGTCAGCGCAGATGGCGAAGTTTAAGCCAAACGCAAGGGCCGCCGCCAGTCCGGCGCGCCGCGCCGGCTGGCGACATGACGCCGCTTGCGGCATGGTGCGATGTCGCGTTTCCAGGAGGCGCCCACCTTGCCCGTGATCCTTGCCGACATCGAACAGGCCCGCCGGACCATCGAGGGCGCGGTATTGCGCACGCCCATGCTGCCGGCGCCCCGGCTGTCGGCGCTTACCGGAGCGCAGATTTTCGTCAAATACGAAAACTTACAGGTCACCAATTCGTTCAAGGAGCGCGGCGCGCTCAACAAGCTCGCCTCGCTCAGCGCGCAGGAGCGCCGGCGCGGCGTTATCGCCATGTCGGCCGGCAACCATGCCCAGGCGGTGGCCTATCATGCCGCGCGCCTCGGCATTCCCGCCACCATCGTGATGCCGGTGACCACGCCTTTCGTGAAAATCCAGGCCACGCGCTCGCACGGGGCCGAGGTGGTGCTCGAGGGCGAGACGGTCGCCGAAGCGCAGGTGCGCTGCGAGCAATTGGTGGCCGAGCGCGGCCTGATGCTGGTGCATCCTTACGACGATGCGCATGTGATCGCCGGCCAGGGCACTATCGCGCTCGAAATGTTCGAGGACGAGCCCGCGCTCGACACCTTGGTGATCCCGATCGGCGGTGGCGGCCTGATCGCGGGCAATGCCATCGCGGCCAAGGCGCTCAAACCCGCCATCGAGATCGTGGGCGCGGAAGCCGCGCTCTATCCGTCCGTGTGGAACGCGCTGAAAGGCGAGCATCGGCCAATCGGCGGCGCGACGCTGGCCGAAGGCATTGCGGTCAAGAATGTCGGCAAGCTGACCTTGCCGGTCATTCGCGATCTGGTCTCCGACGTCGTGCTCGTCGACGAGACGCAGTTCGAGCGCGCGGTCAACGCCTATCTGACGCTGCAGAAGACCATGGCGGAAGGGGCAGGCGCCGCCGGCCTCGCCGTCATGCTGGCCGAGCCCGAACGCTTCCGCGGCAAGCGGGTGGGGCTGATCCTGTGCGGCGGCAATATCGACCCGCGCATTCTTGCCTCGATCATGGTGCGCGAATTGGAGCGCGAGGCGCGCATTGTCTCGTTCCGCCTGACGATTCCGGATCGCCCCGGCGTGCTTGGCATCATCGCCAGTCGCCTGGGCGAACTTGGCGCCAATATCCTGGAGGTGCACCACCGCCGGCTGTTTCTCGATGTGCCGGCCAAGGGCACCCGGCTCGACATTACCGTGGAGACGCGCGACGCCGCCCATGCGGAGGAGATCATTCGGGCGTTGGCCGACGAGGGCTACCACCCGCTGCGCATCGAAGCGGCGGCGGCGTTGGAGTAAAGGGCAGGGCGCGCTCCCCTCCCCCCGCGAGCGAAGCGAGTGGCGGGGAGGGGTCGGGGGTGGGGGGACTTAGAGTCCCGATGAAAACGCCCCCCACCCGACGCGTCGTCCGCGCTACGCGGCGGCGACGCGCCACCCTCCCCACCGCTTCGCGGGGGGAGGGAGGGAGTTTGTGGCTCGCTCGCGATGACGAAATCGCTACGCCGCCGACGACTCCGGCCGCCGTCGAAGGCTGGCGTCCAGCATGGTCAGCGTCGGATCGCTGGTGTGGATCGCGAGCAGGTTCAGGCCGGCGTCGGCCAGTTCATAACCCTGCTCGGCCAGCCACAGCCGCATGCGCTCGCGGTCGCTCTTGATCTGCTCGATCAACAGGATCGGGTGGCAGCGTGCAATCGTTTCGCGCGCGCCTTCGAGCGCCTCCAACTCCATGCCCTCGATGTCGATCTTGATGAGGTCGACGCGCGGGAGCTGCAATGTATCGAGCGCGAGCTGCTGCACCGGCACGGTCGCCTCGTCGGAATAGTTGACCGCCTGGCCGATGAATTCGGTATCGGGGCGCGGGCGCAGCTCCAGGCTGCCGAAGCTCGCCGGCGCAAGATAGTCCGGCACCGGGATCTTCATGATGCCGTTCTCGGCCGCCACCGCGGCGTTCATGGCGATGGCGTTGAAACAGTTGTTGACCGCGATATTGCCGGCGAGCGCGTAATAGATGCGCTCCTGCGCCTCGATCGCGATCACCGAGCCCCAGCCGGTCATCGCGGTCGCCCATTCGATCGTGTGCACCCCGATATTGGCGCCACAGTCGATCGCGACCGCGCCGTCGCCGTGAAACCGGCGGCGCGTTTCCAGCAGTTGCAGCGCAAGCTCGACCTCGAGCGGATCGAAGGCGCCGTTTTCAAGCAGTTGGCGACCGACGCCGAAGCCCTGGTCGGGACCGACCATGCGATAGTCGAAGCGGTTGACGATCATCGTGCCGTGATTGGACGCGGCGAGCACAAACGCGAGTTTGCGTCCGACATTGCGCATGGGATTCTCCTCGGACAAAGCGGGCGGGCGCCGCGGTGCAATTCGACGCGAGCTTGGAACGCAACGATTCGGACGCAACCGGACAATGACAAAGGCGCCGCGAATCGAATCGCCGCTACCGAGGATGAGCTTAAAGGTATTTAGCGCTGGGGTGCACTGTCTTGGGGGTTGGAAGCAGGGCGACATGCTCTCCTTGTCATGGCCGGGCATAGCCCGTCGAAGACGGGCGTAAACGCCCTTATGTCCCGGCCATCCCGCTTAGATTGGCACAGCGCATTCCTAAGCGGGGTCACCGGGACAAGCCCGGTGACGACAATTCGGCAAGGCCTGCTACTTCGCCCGGCTGCCCTGCATCGCGCGCCAGACCCGCTCGGAAGTTGCCGGCATCTCGATATGGGTCACGCCGAATTCGGAAAGCGCGTCGACGACCGCATTGGTCACCGCCGGCAGCGCGCCGACGCAGCCGGCTTCGCCCGCGCCCTTGACCCCGAGCGG
>DASZQT010000066.1:0-7100 GCA_035549515.1 Pseudolabrys sp.
ATGCGGTTGCGCGCCTTGCGCAGCACCCTGAAACGGAAGCCGTGAAAGGTGAAGCTCTGCCCGACCTCCGGGATCGAGCGCGCTTCGTGAATGACGAGGCCGGCAATCGTCGTCGCCTCTTCGTCCGGGAGGCTCCAGTCCATCACACGGTTGAGGTCGCGGATCGGCACCGCGCCGTCGACATTGACGGAGCCGTCCGACTGCTTGCGCACGCCGGGCATTTCGACATCGTGCTCGTCGGTAATATCGCCGACGATCTCCTCGAGGATGTCCTCGAGCGTGACCAGGCCCTCGACCTCGCCATATTCGTCGACCACCAGCGCGAACGGCGTCTTGCGGCGGCGGAACGCCTTGAGCTGCTCCGACACCGGGCGCGTGTCGGGCACGAACCAGGGCGGCGTCAAGAGCGCGGCGATGTCGACCTTGGCGGCATCGCCGTCGACCGCATGCAGCGCGCGCAGCAAGTCCTTCACATGCAGCACGCCGATGATGTTCTCCGGATTGCCGCGCCAGAGCGGCAGGCGCGTCACCGGCGAGGCGATCACCGCATTGACGATGTCCTCCGACTTCTCGTCGGCATCGAGCGAGATCATGTTGGTGCGGTGAACCATCACGTCGGACACCGCCAATTCGCGCAGATCGAGCACACCGCTGAACATCTCGCGGTCGAGCTTCTCGATGCCGGCCTCGTGCTGCAACAGGTCGACGGCTCCACGCAATTCCTCGCGCGCCGACAGGATCGCCTGATCCTCGCCGACATTGATGCCGACGAATTTGAGCAGCCAGCGCACCAGCGCTTCGATGGCGATCAGGATCGGTCCGAGCAGCTTGACCGTCCACAGCGTCGGCCGCGCGACGATGAGCGCGATGCGATCGGGCGCGTTGATCGCGGCGGTCTTGGGCAGCACCTCGGAGAACACCACGACCAGCGCGGTCATCGCCACCGTGGCGTAAACCACGCCGGCATTGCCGAACCAGGCCAGGAACACGCCGGTCGCCAGCGACGAGGCGGCGATATTGACGGCGTTGTTGCCGAGCAGCAGCGCGCCGATCAGCCGTTCGCGCTGCGTGAGCAGGCGGTTGACGATGCCGGCGCCGCGATTGCCCTGCTTCTCCAGCCGCGCCATGCTGGCGCGCGAGGAGGCGGTCAGCGCGGTCTCGCTGCCGGCGAAGAAGGCCGACATCAGGAGACAAATCAGAACGATCAAGAACGAAAGCCAGTCTTCGGCGCTCATAGCCTGTATCCGGCGCGCGCTTTCATGCGTGCGCCTCTAAGCAAGTTGACCTTCAAGAAACGCCCGCACCTCGGCCGGATCGACATTGTTTTCCACGAAGGCCCGGCCGATGCCGCGCACCAGAATAAAGGTGAGCCTGCCGCGCTTGACCTTCTTGTCCTGCGCGATGAGGTCCATCAGGGCGTCGACGCCCGGCACGCCGCCGGGCACTTGTTTCATATGGGTTGGCAGGCCGACGGCGGCCAGATGCGCCTTGACGCGCGCGACGTCCGCTCCGCCGATCAGGCCCTTGCGCGCGGAGAATTCGAACGCCAGCGCCATGCCGAGCGCGACGCCCTCGCCGTGCAGCAGCCGGTCGGAGAAGCCGCAGCCGGCCTCCAGCGCGTGACCGAAGGTATGGCCGAGATTGAGCAGCGCGCGCTCGCCGCTCTCGCGCTCGTCGCGCGCGACCACCGCCGCCTTGGCGCGGCAGGAAACGGCGATGGCGTGCTCGCGCGCAAAATTACCTGAAGATTGACCGCCGGCAAAAATGTCCTGCCAGTTCGCTTCCAGCCAGGCGAAGAAGCCGGCATCGCCCAACAATCCGTATTTGGCGACCTCGGCATAGCCGGCGCGGAATTCGCGCTGCGGTAGCGTATCGAGCAGCGCGGTGTCGGCGATCACCAAAGCGGGTTGATGAAAGGCGCCGATCAGGTTCTTGCCTTGCGGCGAATTGATGCCGGTCTTGCCGCCGACCGAGGAATCGACCTGTGCCAGCAGCGTTGTCGGCACCTGCACGAAGTCGAGCCCGCGCCGCACGCTGGCCGCGGCAAAGCCGGCGAGATCGCCGATCACGCCGCCACCGAGCGCGATCGCGAGATCGCCGCGCTCGATACGCGCCGCGATGATCGCCTCGCACACGCGCTCGAAGCCGGCATAGCTCTTGGAGCCCTCGCCCGGCGGCATCACGATGCGCGAGGTCTCAATGCCCGCCTCCGCGAGCGCGGCTTCGGTGGCGGTGAGATGGTGGCGCGCCACGGTCTCGTCGGTGACGATCACGGTGCGCGCGCCCGGGCGCAGCGCCTTTATCGCCTTGCCAAGCGAAGCCAACACGCCGCGGCCGATGATGATCTCATAGGCGCGGGCGCCTAGCGCGACCGGCACGATAATGGGTTCACTGCTGCGCAAGGGCGCGGTCATGACGTCTTCTCCTCGCCGGCGAGGCCGAGATGGCTCGGCAGCGCGGCCATGATCTCATCGACGATGGTCTCGTGCGGCTCGTCGCGCGACTGCACCGTGATGTCGGCCTCGGCATAGAACGGTTCACGCAGCGGCAAAAGCTCTTTCATGCGCTCGACCAGCGGCCGGTCGCCGCGCCGCTTTGTGCGCTTGAGCAGCACGTCGAGATCGGCCTTCAGCCAAATCGAAATACCCTTCTGGCGGATCAGCGCGCGGGTCTGCGCGTCCATCACAGCGCCGCCGCCGGTTGCCAGCACCTGCGGCCCATGCTCGAGCAGGCGCGCGATGACCCGCGCCTCGCCGGCGCGGAAATAGGGCTCGCCATGCTTCTCGAAAATTTCCGGGATGGTCATGCCGGCCGCTTCCTCGATCTCGGTGTCGGCGTCGACGAAGGGAAGCCCGAGCCGGGCCGCCAGCCGGCGCCCGATCGACGATTTGCCGGCGCCCATCATGCCGACCAGCACCACCGAACGAGGTCCGAGCCCGCGCATGATAGCTTCCTGGCCCGGTTCCATGCCGTTTCCCGTCGATTTTTGCACGGCGGCGTTAACCATGACTCCCTTTCCAATGGGTCAGCCTAGTTCCATATACCAGCAATCGGGCCGACCGCGAGAGCCGGGCTTGCCAGCCGGGCGAACGTGGTCGTAACCAGTATAGAATAACGTTATAGAATAGCCTTGCGAGCAACGCTCGTTTGCCGGATTTCGCCTATGCCGAGCCTGTTCAGGTTTTTGATCTTTGTCGGCCTCATCGGGGGGCTGGCCTATGGCGCGGTGTTCTCGCTCGCCACTTTCGTCAAGTATCAGCCGCGTGAGATCGTGGTGACGATTCCGCCCGACAAGTTCCTCAAGCAGCACTGACGGCCATGGCGGCCAGGCCGAAAGCCTCCGACGAGACGCTGATCGAACTGTTTCTCGACATGCAGGCGGCCGAACGCGGCGCCGGCGCCAATACGCTCGCGGCCTATCGCAACGACCTTGCGGACCTGTCGGCGCATCTGCGCGCTAAAGGCGTCAGCGTGGCCAAAGCCGGCACCGACGATCTGCGTGGCTATCTCGCCAGCCTCGACGAGCGCGGGTTCAAGGCGTCATCGCTGGCGCGCCGGCTGTCGGCGCTGCGCCAGCTCTATCGTTTCCTCTATGCGGAGGGAAAGCGGGGGGACGATCCGGCCGCCGTGCTGGAAGGACCCAAGCGCGCGCGCGCGCTGCCGAAGGTGCTCTCGATCGCCGAGGTCGATGCGCTGATGACGCAGGCGCAGGCCGACGCCGCCGATGCCGAGCAGCCGCCGGCCGTGCGGCTGCGTGCGGCGCGGCTCTTGTGCCTGCTCGAAGTGGTTTATGCCACCGGCCTGCGCGTCTCGGAATTGATGGGCCTGCCCGCCTCCGCCGCGCGGCGCGAGCAGAACATGCTGGTGGTGCGCGGCAAGGGCGGCAAGGAACGGCTGGTGCCGCTCAACGGCGCGGCCAAGCGGGCGATGCAGGACTATCTCGCGTTGCGCGAGACGGCCAAGCGCGATGCCGCCTCGAAATGGCTGTTCCCGTCGTTCGGCGAGCAGGGCCATTTGACGCGCCAGCATTTCGCGCGCGAATTAAAGGCGCTGGGCGCACGCTGCGGCATTACGCCTTCGCGGCTGTCGCCGCATGTGCTGCGGCACGCCTTCGCCAGCCATCTCTTGCACAATGGCGCCGATCTGCGCGTGGTGCAGACGCTGCTTGGACATGCCGACATCTCCACCACGCAGATCTATACGCATGTGCTGGAAGACCGGCTGAAAAGCCTGGTGCGCGACCTGCATCCGCTGGGCGAGGGCTGACTGGTCGCGCCTGAATTCTCCAGCGACAAAAGCGGTTAACGCGACCGAAAGCCATTTCACGCCTTCTAGCTTGACTCTGGCCCCTCTGCCCGCCATTTCCCAACCTATGCTTTCAGGAAACATGCGCAGCTATCTGGATTTCGAAAAGCCCGTGGCCGAACTGGAGGCCAAGGTCGAGGAACTGCGCACCATGGGCGAGGCCGGCGGCGCGGTCCCGCTCGGCGACGAGATCGCCCGGCTCGAGGCCAGGGCCGGCGCGGCGCTGCAGGAGCTTTATGACAATCTAACCCCTTGGCAGAAGACACAGGTCGCGCGTCATCCACAGCGGCCGCACTGCCTCGATTTCATCGCCGGACTGATCACCGATTTCGTGCCGCTCGCCGGCGACCGCAAATTCGGCGAGGACGCCGCCATCGTCGGCGGCTTCGGCCGTTTTCGCGGCGAAAGCGTCTGCGTGCTCGGGCATGAGAAAGGTTCCGACACCGAAAGCCGGCTCAAGCACAATTTCGGCATGGCGCGGCCGGAGGGCTATCGCAAGGCCGTGCGCCTGATGGAAATGGCCGAACGTTTCGAATTGCCCGTGCTCTGCCTGGTCGACACCGCCGGCGCCTATCCCGGCATCGGCGCCGAGGAGCGCGGCCAGGCCGAGGCGATCGCGCGCTCGACCGATGCCTGCCTCGGCCTGCGCGTACCCAACATCGCGCTGATCCTGGGCGAAGGCGGTTCGGGCGGCGCCATCGCGCTCGCCACCGCCAACCGCGTGCTGATGCTGGAGCACGCCATCTACAGCGTGATCTCGCCGGAAGGCGCCGCCTCCATCCTGTGGCGCGACACGACAAAGGCACAGGATGCCGCCACCAATATGAAGATCACGGCGCAGGACATGGTGCGCTTCGGCGTCATCGACAGCGTGGTGCCGGAGCCGGTGGGCGGCGCCCATCGCGACCCGGCCGCCGCCATCGCGGCCGCCGGCGAGGCGATCGCCAACGCGCTCAGCGAATTGCGCGGGCTGGACGGCGACACCGTGCGCAAGCAGCGGCGGGAGAAGTTTCTCGCCATGGGCCGTGCCCGCAGCTAGCCGGGCTGCTCTGCAAAATTGCCCGTCGGTTACGCCAACGTCCTGCAGAATTTGAATTTACGGCCGATTTACCATAGACTTAGCGGTAGCCGACCACGCCCTGGTTGGCCTTGCGGAAGCCACATCTTATGGCTAACGATATATCAATGAGGGCCCGCCCCTTCGGGGAGTATCGCGTTTGAAACGACCCCTGATACGCGCGCTATTGGCGTCGGCGGCTTTGGCCGCCGCGGTGATGCTTGCCGGCTGCAATGCCGACGACATTACGCCGACCGGCCGCGCGCAGGCCCCCTTGTCCGACAAGATGGTCTCGCTCATCGGCGAGAAGAACATGGACCAGGAATCGCCGATCCTGATCCGGCTGTTCAAGGAAGAATCCGAGCTCGAAGTCTGGAAGAAGAACCGCGACGGCGAATATGCGCTGTTGAAAACCTATCCGATCTGCCGCTGGTCGGGCGATCTCGGCCCCAAGAAGAAGGAAGGCGACCGGCAGGCGCCCGAGGGCTTCTACACCATCACGCCCGGGCAGATGAATCCGCGCTCGGCCTATTACCTCGCCTTCAACACCGGCTTCCCCAACGCCTATGACCGCTCGCACGGCTACACCGGCTCCGAGCTGATGGTGCATGGCGACTGCTCCTCGCGCGGCTGCTACGCGATGACCGACGAGCAGATCCAGGAAATCTACGCGCTCGCGCGCGACTCCTTCTTCGGCGGCCAGAAGGCGTTTCAGTTCGAAGCCTTCCCGTTCCGCATGACCGCGCTGAACATGGCCAAGCATCGCAACAACCCGAACTTCGCGTTCTGGAAGATGCTGAAGGAAGGCTACGACCACTTCGAAGCCACGCGGCAGGAACCGAAGGTCGCCGTGTGCGAGAAGCGCTACGTGTTCGATCCGGCCGCACCCGATGGCGCCACCCGCGCGCCCACGTTCAGCCCGAGCGGCGCTTGCCCCGCTTATCAGCTCGACAAGACCATCGCCGATGCCGTGCTCGAGCAGCGCCGCACCGAGCAACTGAAGATGGCCGAATATATCGCGCAGGGCATCGCCACGGCGGCCCCGCATGTCGGCGACGGCGGCATGAACCCGGTATTCGCGGAAAAACTGCATCCGCAGCAGGAATACGACAGCAGCGGCCGCCTGATCGAAGTCGCGACCGCGCCGGGCGCGCTGCCGCGCGCGGGCGGCGTGCCGGCCACCACCGTGGTGCTGCCGGAATCGCTGGCGCAAACGCATCCGGAAGCGCTGCCGCAAGCGCAGCCGGCAGCCGCGCCGGTCGTGCTCGCCAATGTGCCGCTGCCCGAGCCGGCGCCGCAGCCCAAGGAAGGCGTGGCGCCGGAACATCCGACCACGATCGCGGGCCTGATCGGCAATCTGTTCGGCTCGCAGGCGCAGGCCGCTCAAGACAGCGCGCCGGTCACCCTGCGCGGCGCGAGCAGCGACCTGACGGCCAAGCCGAAACGCAATGCGGGCCACCGCGCCACCCCGGCGGCCGCCCGGACGCCCACGGCGCCCGCGCCGGTCGCCAAGCCGAAATCGGCGGCCGCGACCGCGCCGCAGCCGCCCACGGCGCCGGTCGAACAGGCGGCCGCGCATGAGCCCGCCCCGGCGCCTACGCCGGCGACAGATTCTCCGCCCGAATTGCGCACCGCCTTCTCGGCCACCCAGCAGGCCGGCACCAAGGGCGTGGTCGCCGGTGCCCAGCCGCCGATGCCGACCGGCTCGTTCGCCTCGCGCTGGTTCGGCTTGCGGTGA
>DASZQT010000067.1:0-2583 GCA_035549515.1 Pseudolabrys sp.
ATCATCGATGTCGAGCAGGGCAGCGTGCAATTGCGTGGCTATCCGATCGAGCAGCTCATCGGCCGCCTGACCTTCATCCAGACCATCTGGCTCTTGGTGCGCGGCGAAATTCCGAGCGAAGCGCAGGCGAAGCTGCTGGAAGCCGCGATGGTCGCGTCCGTGAACGGCGGGCCGATGTCGCCGTCCTGCGCCATCGCGTCGATGGCGATCACCTGCGGCGTCGGCCTCAACAACGCCATTGCGTCGGGCGTGAACGCGCTCGGCGACACCCATGGCGGCGCCGGCCAGCAATGCATGGAAATGTTCGACTGCGTGCGCGGCCGCATGAACGCGCAGGTCGATCTGGTCGCGGCGGTCGACGCCGAGCTCGACGACTTTTTCGCGCAGGGCGCCAAATTCGTGCCCGGCTACGGCCATCGCTTCCACGACATCGATCCGCGCGCGGAGCGCATGCTGGCGCTGGTCGAGGAGGCGCGACTCGCCGGCACCGTGACCGGCGAATATGCCGCCATCGCGCGCGCGATCGAGAATTCCTTGCGCACCCGCAAAGGCAAGCCGCTGCCGATCAATGTCGATGGCGCCTTCGGCGTAATACTGGCCGAATTGAACTTCGCTGCGCCGCTCGGCCGCGGCATTTTCGTGCTGGCGCGTTCCGTCGGTCTGCTCGCCCACGCCTGGGAGAACATGCAGGAAGGCCGCCGCATCAAAGGGCCGGTGCCGCCGGAAGTGATGTTCAGTTATGTCGGAGAGCCACGACGCGATCTGGCGGACTAGCGAGACTGAAAGCAACGACAAGAACAAGAAATCGCAAGGCGCATTCGGGGCAGGATCGATGGAGGGACGTTCAAGTGGACACTAGGACATCGCCAACGGAAGAGGTCAGCCCCGCCATTTGGTCCGCGGCCGTGGCCGTGCGTTTGGTGCTGGCCGTGATCTTGTGTGCCGCCGGCGCTTTCTACATCTACACGGCCTTCGGCATCCGCATCCCGCCGATCGGCGACGAACTCGGCCCGCGCGCCTTTCCGCTCGCGGTGGGTGGCGCTTTCCTGGCTTTCAGCATC
This sequence comes from Pseudolabrys sp., assembly GCA_035549515.1. Lineage (GTDB taxonomy): Bacteria > Pseudomonadota > Alphaproteobacteria > Rhizobiales > Xanthobacteraceae > Pseudolabrys. The sequence goes on from DASZQT010000067.1 coordinate 1,062, forward strand.
GCCTATGCCGCGGGCGAATTGAGCGACTTGCGCCGTGTCGACCGCGCGGAGGCCGCCGCCGATGTGCGCTCGGAATCGCGGGCATGGCTGACCGTTCTGGCCCTCGCGCTCTACTGCGTTTTGTTCGACATCATCGGTTATCTGGCCGCGACCTGCCTCTTCGTCTTCGGCTTCCTGACCTTCCTGCGTTTCCGAGGCGTGATCGGCAATGCGGTGGCGGCGGTGCTCATGGCCGCCGCCTTCTATGTGCTTTTCGGCGTGTGGCTGGGCGTGCCCCTGCCCACCTTCGGTTGGTGAGGCCATGGATACCTTCCATAATCTCTTTATCGGCTTCCAGCACAGCCTGTCGGGCATCAACCTCTTGTTCGTGCTCGTGGGTGCCGTGGTCGGCACCTGGGTCGGCATGTTGCCGGGTATCGGACCGGCGACCGCGATCGCGGTGTTGCTTCCGTTCTCGTTCGGGCTTGACCCGACGGCCGCGTTGATTCTGCTCAGCGGGATCTATTTCGGCGCCATGTATGGCGGCGCGATTTCGTCCATCCTGCTCAACATCCCGGGTGACGCCTCCGCCATCATGACCACGCTGGAAGGCCATCCGCTGGCCAAGCAGGGCCGCGCCGGCGCGGCCTTGCTGATGTCAGCGAGCGCCTCCTTCATCGGCGGCACCATCGGCCTGCTATTGCTGACATTCCTGGCTCAGCCGGTCTCGCGCTTCGCGCTCAGCCTGGGGCCGGCCGAATATTTCACCCTCATGGTCTTCGCTCTTGTCGCCACCGCGACGCTGGTGGAAGGCTCGGCGATCAAGGGCTTCCTGTCCACGGCTTTGGGACTCATTCTCGCGACCATCGGCATCGACCTGCAGAGCGGCATGGCGCGTTTCACCTATGGCGTGCCCGACCTGCTCGACGGCATTCATCTCTTGACCGCGATCGTCGGCGTCTATGCCATCACCGAAGTTCTCATCACGGTCGAGCATCTCGCGGCCGGGCGCTGGCAGGCCCCGGGCGCCATCGGCAAGCTGTTCGCCACCAAGACGGAATGGATGCGCGCGCGCTTTGCCTTCCTGCGTGGCACCGCCATCGGCTTCTTTGTCGGACTGTTGCCGGGCGCCGGCGGCGCTGTCGCCACACTACTGGCCTATGCCACCGAAAAGAAGATCAGCCGGCATCCGGAGCAGTTCGGTCATGGCGCGATCGAAGGTCTGGCGGCGCCGGAGGCGGCCAACAATGCTTCGGTCTCAGGCGCGCTGGTGCCTTTGCTCACGCTCGGCATACCGGGCTCGTCGGCGACCGCGGTGCTGCTCGGCGCCTTGATGATGTTCGGTATCCAACCGGGTCCGCGGCTTTTCATCGAGCAGCCGGTGCTCACCTGGAGCGTCATCGCCAGCCTTTATGTCGGCAATGTATTCCTTGTCATTCTCAACATCCCGCTGATCGGCCTGTGGGTGCGTCTGCTCAAGATTCCGATCCAGCTCATGCTGGCGCTGATCGGCGTGCTCGCGATCACGGGCGCTTATGGCATC
>DASZQT010000068.1:0-2364 GCA_035549515.1 Pseudolabrys sp.
CAGCACCTGCACATGCAGCATGCCGGGCATCGTCATGTCGCCGGCATATTTCAGCTTACCGGAAACCTTGCTCGGCGCATCGATGCGGCGCACGTTCTTGCCGATGAAATCGCCCTTGGCGTGATCTTCCTCGGCGAGCGCTAAGGCCGGCAGCCGTCCGTTCTGCACGTCGCGCGCCATTTCCACCGCGTCGATAATTTTCTGATAGCCGGTGCAGCGGCAGATATTGCCGCCGAGCCGTTCCTTGATTTCCTCGCGGCCCGCGAACGGATTGGCGCGCAGCGCGGCGGTCGCCGCCATCACCATGCCGGGAATGCAATAGCCGCACTGGCTGGCGCCGGCCTTGTGGAACGCCTGTTGCAGCACCGATAGCTCGCCGGTCTTGGCCAGCGACTCGATGGTGTCGATTTTGGCGCCTTGCGCCTTCGCGACCGGCAGCAGGCAGGACTTCATCAGCACGCCGTCGACGAACACCGAGCAGGTGCCGCATTCGCCGGCGCCGCAGCCTTCCTTGTTGCCGGTGAGGTTCAAGTCGTCGCGCAGGAAATCGAGCAGGCGCTGGTGCGGCTTGGCATTGCGCGCGACCTTGCGGCCGTTGACGGTGGCCTCAAAGCGGAGGTCAGGCATAGGCCGCCTCCAAATCGGGCGACAGCGCGGCCGGATCGGCGCCGGCGCGCTTGGCGGCATTGACCAGCGCGCGCAGCATGAAGCCGCGCACCACCTCGCGGCGATAGTCCTGGCGCGTGCGCGAGGCCACGAGCGCGACCGGCATCTCGGCCGCTTGTTCGAGCCGCCAGGCGTCGAGCGGCGCGCCGCGCAAATAGGTCTCGACCTCGGAAAGCCGCAGCGGCTTCGGCCCGATGCCGGCAATGGCCAAGCGCGCATCCTGGATGGTGCGGCCGGACGCATCGAGCCTGACCAGCGCGGCAAGGCAGACGACCGAGATCACCAGCGAGCGGCGATGGCCGACTTTCTCGAAGCCGCCGCCGTAAGCCGGCAGGGCGTCGCATTCGATGGCCGTGAGCAGTTCGCCATCCTGCAGGGCGGTGCGGCCGGGGCCTTGCACGAAATCGGTGAGCGTCATGCGCCGGCGCACGATGACGCCGTTGTCGCTGCGCGCCAGCTCGACCTCGGCGTCATGCGCGATCAGGCAAGGCGTCACGTCGGCGGCGGGCGAAGCATTCACGATATTGCCGCCGATGGTCGCCTGTTCGCGAATCTGGTCGTCGGCGAACCACACGGCGCAACGGGGACCGGCCGGCAGCGCGCGGGCGAGCGAAGCCTCGTCGAGCAGGCGCTGCACCGGTGTCGCCGCGCCGAGCCGTACGCGCTTGTCGTCGATGTGGCGCTCGTTCAGTTCCGGAATCTTGGAAACGTCGATAAGCACCGGAATTTCGACATCGCCCGCGCGCCCCTCGCGCGCCCAGGGCAGCGTGTCGGTGCAGCCGGCGACGATACGGTAACGCCCGCGATTGCGCTCCATCGCGGCGAAGGCGTCGCGAAGCGAGGTTGGGGTGATGTATTCGTCGCAGATGAGCATGAATGCTCCTTGCTTTCTTATCCCTCCCCTGAAAGGGGAGGGTCCGGCGCGGCACGCGCCGGGGGTGGGGTTTGCTCTCAATCGCGAAAGCCCCCACCCCGCTCGCTTCGCCCGCCACCCTCCCCCGCAGGCGGGGGAGGGATAAGAAGGAACTACTCCGCCGCTTCCTTTTGCGCGGCACCCATGTTCGCCTTCACCACCACCTTGATGGCGTCCTCGACCCGGTCCTTGGCGTAGCGGATCGCGGTCGGCAGATCGTCGAGATCGAAAGTGTGGGTGTGGATGAGCGTGGCGTCGAAGCGCTTCTGCTTCATGAAGGCTTCGGCGCGGTGCGTGGCGCTCTTGCCCTCGCCGCGAATGCCGTAGAGATAGATGTTGTTGCGCACGATATGCGCGACATCCACCGGCACTTCCTCGTGCGCGAATGCGGCAAGGCAGACGCGGCCGCCGCGGTTGACCATGCGCACGGCATCGTTGACCGCGCTGGTCGCCGCCGAACACTCGACCACATAGTCGACGCCCTTGCCGCCGTTGAGCTTCTTTACTTCCGCCACCACGTCCGGCGTCTTGCGGATGTTGATCACCGCGTCGGCGCCCAATTGCTTGCCGATCTCCAGCCGATTGTCGCGCGTGCCAGTGAGGATCACGGGCTGCGCGCCAAGCGCCTTCGCCACCGCGACCGCCATCAGCCCAATCGGGCCGGGGCCGGTGACGCAGACACTTTCGCCGGCGACGAGGCCGCCAAGCTCGGTCAGCGCATACATCGCGGTGCCGGCGGTGACGACGAGCGTGCCCTCCTCGTCCGACATCTCGTCCGGGATCGC
>DASZQT010000069.1:0-4696 GCA_035549515.1 Pseudolabrys sp.
TGACGGACTCGAACCGCCGACATCCTCCGTGTAAAGGAGGCGCTCTACCAACTGAGCTAATCGCCCGTTACGCCCTCATATTGCGAGAACGGCACGCCGCGCAAGGCCCAATAGGCGGCCTTACTTACGCAGGCCAAGACGGGTGACAAGCGCGCGGATCTCGGCCGCCTCCTTGGCCATGGCTTGGCCGAGCTCGGCCGGCGTGCTGGTCGCAACCGACAGACCGAAGTCCTCGACCTTCCGCTTCAGCGCGGGATCGCGTCCGGCTTCGGCGAAGGCGTCGTGCAGCTTGTTGACGACGGCCGGCGGCGTACCGGGCGCCGCGGCAATCGCAAACCAGTTGGCGACGCTGACGTCACCATAGCCGATTTCCGCGAGCGTCGGCACGTTCGGTATCAGCTTCCAGCGCTGCGCGCCGTCGATCGCGATCGGTCTGATTTTGTTACCTTCGATGAAGGAACGCGCGAGCGGCGCGCTCGGCCAGGCGGCATCGAGCCGGCCGGCCACCAAATCCGTCATCATCGGCGCGCCGCCCTTGTAGTGCACGAATTGCGCCTTGGCGCCGGTCTTCGCCATTAGCTTGGCGGCAGCAAGGTGCGACGGCGTGCCCACGCCCGGCGACCCGAAATTCACCCCGCCCGGCTTGGTCTTCGCAAGCGCCACCAGATCGTCAACGGACTTCACTGGGCTGTCGGCGGGCACGACCACGACGGCGGCAAAGTTGAACACAATGCCGACCGGCTGTGCGCCCTTGACCGGATCGTAGGTCGCGCTGTCGGTCAAGGCCGGAATGGTGGCGTGCTGCGCGCCCGAAAACAGCAGCAGTGTGTAGCCGTCGGACGCGGCGCGTTGCAGCGACGAGGCGGCGACCGCGCCGCTGGCGGCCGGGCGGTTTTCCACCACGACGTTCTGGCCGAGAATATGCGAGACCCGCTCGGCGTAAAGGCGCGCCATCACGTCGGTGACCCCGCCGGGAGCCAGGCCGACGAGAATGGTGATGGGCCGGCTCGGAAAATCTTGCGCGTAAGCCAGCGCAGGCATCAGCAACACGCCCAGTGCGGCGGCGAGTACGGCGCGGCGTCCATAGAATGGCATGGCAGGTTCCTCCCCTTTTTCTGCCGGCCTCTTAACCGCCAGAGCCACGGCACGCAAGCAGCCACGGCTTGCGCGGTCCTTCAAACGAAAACGGCGCCTTGCGGCGCCGTTTCACGAGCTTCGAATTTTTACAGGCCCGCTCCCTAATCCTCCCCCGCAAGCGGGGGGGAAGGAAAGAGTCAGTGCGCGGTGAGGCCTGAGCCCTCTTCGTCCACCGCCTCGGCGGCGGGCGTGGCGAGCTTGGCGTTCTCCTCGTCCCACACGATCGGCTCCGGCTTGCGCGTGAGCGCGCGCGCCAGCACCTCGTCCATGCGGGTGACCGGAACGATCTCCAAGCCCTTCTTGATCGTGTCGGAGATTTCCACCAAGTCCTTGGCGGTCTCCTCCGGGATCAGCACGGTCTTGATGCCGCCGCGCGCGGCGGCCAAGAGCTTCTCCTTCAAGCCGCCGATCGGCAGCACGCGGCCGCGCAGCGTGATCTCGCCGGTCATGGCCACGTCGCGACGCACCGGGATGCCGGTCATCACCGACACGATCGCGGTGACCATGGCGACGCCGGCCGACGGGCCGTCCTTGGGCGTGGCGCCTTCCGGCACGTGCACGTGGATGTCGCGCTTGTCGAATAGCGGCGGCTCGATGCCGAATGCGACCGCGCGCGAGCGGACGTAGGACGCCGCCGCCGAGATCGACTCCTTCATCACGTCGCGCAGGTTGCCGGTGACCGTCATGCGGCCCTTGCCCGGCATCGACGTGCCTTCGATAGTGAGCAATTCGCCGCCCACATCGGTCCAGGCCAGACCGGTGACCACGCCGACCAGATCCTCGGCTTCCATCTCTCCGTAGCGATACTTGGGCACGCCCAAATAATCGGAGAGATTGGCGGCCGCGACCGCGATCGACTTCTTCTTCGAGGTCATCAGCTCCTTCACCGCCTTGCGGATCAGGGTCGACAATTCACGCTCCAGATTGCGCACGCCCGCTTCCCGCGTGTAGCGGCGGATCATCATGAGCAGTGCTTCGTCGTCGATCGACCATTCCTTGAGTTCGAGTCCGTGCTTGGCGATCGCGTGCGGAATGAGATGCTTGCGCGCGATTTCGACCTTCTCATCTTCCGTGTAACCGGCGATGCGGATGATCTCCATGCGGTCCATCAGCGGGCCAGGGATATTGAGCGTGTTGGCCGTGGTGATGAACATCACATTCGAGAGATCGTATTCGACCTCCAAATAGTGATCGGCAAATGTCGAGTTCTGTTCGGGGTCGAGCACCTCGAGCAGGGCCGAGGACGGATCGCCGCGGAAATCGGCACCCATCTTGTCGATCTCGTCGAGCAGGAACAGCGGATTCGACGACTTGGCCTTGCGCATCGACTGGATGATCTTGCCGGGCATCGAGCCGATGTAAGTCCGGCGGTGACCGCGGATCTCGGCTTCGTCACGCACGCCGCCGAGCGAGACGCGCACGAATTCGCGGCCCGTCGCCTTGGCGATCGACTTGCCAAGCGAGGTCTTGCCGACGCCCGGAGGGCCGACCAGACAGAGGATCGGTCCGGTCAGCTTGTTGGCGCGCTGCTGCACGGCGAGATATTCGACGATGCGCTCCTTGACCTTCTCCAAGCCATAGTGATCGGCGTCGAGGATCGTCTCGGCGGCCGTCAGATCCTTCTTGACCTTGCTCTTCTTGCCCCACGGAATCGACAGCAACCAGTCGAGATAGTTGCGCACGACGGTCGCTTCCGCCGACATCGGCGACATCTGGCGCAGCTTCTTGAGCTCGTGCTGCGCCTTCTCGCGCGCCTCCTTGGAGAGCTTGGTCTTCTTGATCTTGTCTTCCAGCTCGGCCAGCTCGTCGCGACCTTCCTCGTCGCCGAGCTCCTTCTGGATCGCCTTCATCTGTTCGTTGAGGTAGTACTCGCGCTGCGTCTTCTCCATCTGCCGCTTGACGCGGGTGCGGATGCGCTTCTCCACCTGCAACACGGAGATCTCGCTCTCCATCAGGCCAAGGACCTTTTCCAGGCGCTCGGTGACGGACGGCGTCTCCAGGATGTCCTGCTTGTCCGGAATCTTGACGGCGAGATGCGAAGCCACCGTGTCGGCGAGCTTGGCGTAATCCTCGATCTGCTGGATCACGCCGACGACTTCCGGCGACACCTTCTTGTTCAGCTTCACATAGTTTTCGAATTCGGTGACGACCGAACGCGCCATGGCCTCCGCTTCGACGCGTTCGCCGACATCGTCGGCGAGCACGGTCGCGTCGGCTTCATAGTATTCGTGGCGATCGGTGTATTTGCGCACCTTCGCGCGCGCGGCGCCTTCGACCAGCACCTTCACGGTGCCGTCGGGCAGCTTCAGGAGTTGCAGTACGCTCGCCAGCGTGCCGACTTCGAAGATCGAGTCGGTCGCCGGATCGTCGTCGGAGGCATTCTTCTGCGTCGCCAGCAGGATGAAGGTGTCGGAGCGCATCACCTCTTCCAGCGCCTTGATCGACTTCTCACGGCCGACGAAGAGCGGGACGATCATGTGCGGGAACACCACGATGTCGCGCAGCGGCAAAACGGGATAGGCCCGGGTCTCGCCCGGCTGCGGCTGAGGTCGTGGTTTGCTGGTCATTGGCCTTTGGTCCTTTTTGTTGCGCCCCTGTCGAAGCGACCCGCTCCAGGCGGCATCGCCGGACAGTGCCGGTCAGGAAGGGCAAGGTAGCGCGGGGCGAACCTACGGGGCCCGGCGCGAATTCAGGAAGGCTACGACAGCCCCACCCATTCCAAGCTACGATTCGTACGCCAGTACGCTTCGGACACTATACGTATGACGGGCATCCCAGGTCTGCAAGCTACGCCAAGGTTTCCAGTTAAAAAGCTGATGGTGGAAGCTCATGGCAGCCCCGCGGCGACCACAAGACGAGGCGGCCAGACGCAAAACGGCGGGCGTGCCCCGGTTCTTGGGGCGCGCCCGCCGTGTTGATAGCTCAGGCGCTGGCACTGCCCGATTCGGCGGTGCGGTCGCTGCGGTCGGCGTAGATATAGAGCGGACGCGCGGTTCCCTCGACGACCTCGCGGGAGATCACAACCTCTTCGACCCCTTCCAGGCTCGGCAAGTCGAACATCGTATCGAGCAGGATACCTTCCATGATGGAACGCAGGCCGCGGGCGCCGGTCTTGCGCTCGATCGCCTTGCGCGCGATGGCGCCGAGCGCTTCCTCGGCGAGCGTGAGGTCGATCTGTTCCATCTCGAACAGGCGCTGGTACTGCTTGACGAGCGCGTTCTTCGGCTCGACCAGGATCTTCTTGAGCGAGGCTTCGTCGAGGTCCTCGAGCGTCGCCACCACCGGCAGACGGCCGACGAATTCCGGGATCAGTCCGTATTTGAGCAAGTCTTCCGGCTCGACCTCGCGGAAGATTTCGCCCTGCTTGCGATCCTCCGGCGCCAGCACCTTGGCGCCGAAGCCGATCGAGGTGGAGCGACCGCGCGCGGAGATGATCTTCTCCAGGCCCGCGAACGCGCCGCCGCACACGAACAGGATGTTCGTGGTGTCGACCTGCAGGAACTCCTGCTGCGGATGCTTACGGCCGCCCTGCGGAGGCACCGACGCGATGGTGCCTTCC
>DASZQT010000070.1:0-7582 GCA_035549515.1 Pseudolabrys sp.
GGGAATTGCAGCGACATCGGCCCGACCATGAGCGAGAAGACCGCGTCGGCGTCCCCCTTGATCAGCGGGATATAGGGCCCGAAGTCCTTGGTGCCCAGCGGCACCCAGATCTTCTGGATGATCTTGCCGCCGCAATCCTCGAAACCCTTCTGGAATCCGCCAAGCTGCTCGTAGCCGAAGGCGTAGTCGGCGGCGATGGCGGCGATCTTCTTGTAGCCCTGGTCGCAGGCCCATTGCCCGAGCGGGTGGTTCGGCTGCGACGACACCCAGCCGGACAGCACCAGATAGGGATATTTATCGACCTGCCGCTGCGCGAGATCGTCGGCGGTGGAGACCGTGCCGATGTAGAGCATCTTGTACTCGGTGGAAACCGGCGCCAGCGCATAGGCGGACGACGCCAGCACTGCGCCGACCAGCATGTCGACCTTGTCCTGCAGGATCAGCTTCTTCGCCTTGGCCACGTCGACATCAGGCTTGCCCTGGTCGTCCTCGACGATGAACTTCACCGGCACGCCGCCGAGCTTGCCGCCGTGCTCGTCCAGATAAAGCTGGATGCCGTTGACCATGTCGGTGCCGAGTTGCGTGTAGATGCCGGTGCGCGGCGCCAGAAAGCCGATCTTGAGTTCCTGCGCCTGCGCGGGCGCTGCCGCCGCAAGGCCGAGGACGAGACAAGCCCCCGCCCCCAGCACGCTCAAGCGTCGTCGCGTTGCTGCACTCATGTTTTCCCTCCCTTGCTGTGCGTTCGTTTGCCGCCGATTGTCCGGCGGCCGTTTTCGTCTCAACCGCCGCGGCGCGCGGCTGTCGCCGCCACATCGACGGTCATCGTCGCGGGATCGATCACCACACCATATTCGTTCTCTGCCCTTTCGAGCGAGACATATTCGTTGATCACATCGCCGAGCACGGCCTCCGGGTCGCGATCGAGCGGGTCGCCCACGCCGCAGCCGCCGGCCGTGCGCTGGATCAGCACGTCGCCCGTCTGCACCTTCGATTGCCGGTGCGCGCGCACCTGATTGACGACGCCGTCACTGCCCGTCACCGTCAGCTTGTTGAAGAAGTGGGGCGTGTGCCCACCCAGCACGGTATAGCCACGCGTCACATCGCCGTCGGAATCGCCGGTGAGCAGGATCGCCGGGCTGCCGCGATTGATGCCCTCCCAATAGGTACCGAGCCCGCCGCGATAGGCGCCGGCGCCGCCCGAATCGGTGGTGAGCTCATAGCGGATGACGAGCCAGGGATAATAGGTCTCCAGCATTTCGACCGGCGCCCGCACCAGTTCGCCACCGCAAACCCAGGGCGAAATGTGCGGCCAGCCGTCATAGCCCCAGATCGCCCCGGACCCGCCATCCGAGACATGCGCGAGGAAGACGTAGCGTTCGTTGCTGCGCGGATCGGTGCCGATCAGACCGCAGCCATAGTGGCGCGCCCAGGCCGCGCAGATATTCTTCGGGACCGCCTTGCTGAGCGCTTCGGCCGCGGCCTCCAGCACCTGCGTGCCGACCGAGATCGGCGCCGCGCCCACGGTCGCCGGATAGACCGGATTCACGCAACTGCCCGGCGGCGCAATGATCTTGATGGCGCGATAGCTGCCCTCATTGTGATAGGATGAAATCTCCGCCGATAGCGCGGTGAACACGGCCGAATAGACGCTGGCATAAGTGGCCGAGAGCGGACAGTTGACGAAGCTCACCTGCTTGTCGCTATCGGTGAAGTCGAAGGTGAGCGTGTCGCCCTTCACCGTCAGCGTGCAGCGGACCCAGACCGGCACGTCGAAATTTTGGCCGTCGTCGTCGGTCGCCGCCTCGGTGCGGTAGACGCCGTCGGGAATGAGCTCGATCTCGCGCCGCACCGCCCGCTCGGTCGAATCGATCATGTCGTCGATGTAGCGCAAAAGCGGCTCGCGCCCATATTGATTGAGCATCTCCGTGATGCGACGCTCGGCGACCTTCATGGCCGCGATCATGGCCTGATTGTCGATGCGCATCCCGTCGGGGAAGCGGATATTGTTGAGGAAGAACTCATAGACCGGCGTCTCCTTGCCTTGCGCATAAATGCGCGTCGGCGGGATCAGCAGGCCCTCGGCATGAATGTCATAGGCGCCGGGGAAATAGCCGCCCGGCAGCGAGCCACCCATGTCCTCCTGATGCCCGCGCGCCATCGCGAGGCACACCAGGACGCCCTCGTGGAAGATCGGGCAGAACAACGTGATGTCCGGCAGATGCGTGCCGAAACCCTTGTAAGGGTCGTTCATGATGAAGACATCGCCGGGCGCGATCTCGCCGGCGAACTTGTCGAGCAACGCCCTCACCTGCAGGCTGCCGGCGCCGATCTGGCCCGGCAGGCCGACATAGTGCGCGATCGAACGGCCCTGCGCATCGAACAGCCCGACGCAGAAATCGTGCAGCTCGGCGGTGACGAAATTCTGCGACGAGCGCTCGATGATGGTCGACATCTCGCGCGAGATGCTTAAGAACTTGTTCCAGATGACGCTCTTGGTCACCGGATCGAGAATGTCGAGGCTCTCGGGTGCGGCGATTCTCAGGTCCATCGTCTTCGCCTCGTTACGCGTGGATCAGATAATTGCCGTGAGAATCGACGACGGCGCGCGCGCCGTCCGGCACCAGGATGGTCGATCCCGCTTCCTCGATCAGAGCCGGCCCACCGACCTCGTTGCCGCAGGTCAGGGCGTGGCCGTCATAGACCGGTGACGTCTGCCAGCCGATGCCTTTGAAGAAGCAACGGCGGTCCGGCTTGCGCGCATGAGGCGCCAGCGTATCGCTTCGCTCGACTTCCTTGAGCTGGATCGGCCGCGCCGCCGCGATCGCGCGCACCCGCAGATAGATGATCTCGATCGGGCGCGCCTTCATCGAGAAGGCGAAGGTTTGCTCGTGTCCGCGATGGAAAGCCTGCGCGAGCTGGTCGAGGCTATCGCGGTCGAGCGTGCCCGACGGACAATCGACCTCGACCTCGTTGAACTGGCCGACATAGCGCAGATCCGCGCTGCGCGCGAAACGGATCTGGCTGCGCTCGATGCCCGATTGCACCAGAACTTCGGCGCCCTCCGCCTCCATCTGCGCGAACAGCGCGTTGACCTTGTCGAGATCGGCATCGCCCAGCCGCTTGGAATAGCTGCGCACGTAATCCTGCCGAAACTCCGGCAGTTGCATGCCGAAGGCGCAATAGGCCGAGGCGAATTTCGGGATCATCACCGCCTTGATGCCGACCTTGCGCGCGATCTCCACGACATGCAGGCCCCCGGCCCCGCCGCCCGCCACCAGCAGGAATTCGCGCGGATCGAAGCCTCGCTTGGTGCAACGCTCATTGAGCGCGTCGGCCATGCCCTCGTTGACGACGTCGTAGATCGCGATAGCCGCCTCCTCCGCCGGCATGCCCAGGCGTTTCGCGATCTTGCCGACCGCGGCATCGGCTGCTTCGCGGTCGAGACGGATTTCGCCGCCGAGGAAGAAATTGGGATCGATATAGCCGAGCAGCACGTTTGCATCGGTGACGGTCGGCTCGTCGCCGCCGCGGCCGTAGCAGGCAGGCCCCGGACGCGAGCCCGCGCTTTTCGGCCCCACGCGCAAGAGATTGAGCTGATCGAACCAGGCAACGCTGCCGCCGCCGGCACCGATCGAATGTACGTCGACCATCTTGCTGGCGATGCGCTGCTCCGACAGCCAGGTATTGCTGGTGAGCAGGATCTGATCGTTCTGGATCAGCGCCGCTTCGAAGCTGGTGCCGCCCATGTCGACCGATAGAATCTTGCGCGAATAGGGTCCGCCGAAAAAGAGCCCGACCGAGGGGCCGGCGGCGGGACCGGACAATAATGTCGAGACCGGATTGCGCTTGGCGGTGTCGCGATCCTGGATGCCGCCGTTCGACTGGATCAGCAGCAGATGGCCCTTGAAGCCGGCCTCGCGCAGTTCGCCTTCGAGCCGGTCGATATAGGCCGCGAAGATGGCGCCGACATAGGCGCCGACCACCGTCGTGTTGAAACGCTCGAATTCGCGCGCCATCGGAATGGTGTCGTAGGAGGTGGCGACGAAGACATCGGGCGCCACCGCGCGCGCAATCTCCGCCGCCCGCCTCTCGTGATCCGGCCGCAGATAAGAATAAAGAAAGCAGATCGCGATCGCCTCGCAGCCGTCGGCCTTCAGCCGGCGCACGGCGTCCTCGACCTGCCGCTCGTCGAGCGGCGTAATAATGTCGCCATCCGGCCCGACGCGCTCGGCGACGCCGATGCGGCGCGCGCGCGGCACCAGCGGCTCGGGAAACTTCACCTTCAGATTATAGGGTGAGATGCCGACCCGCATACCGCGTCGCATCTCGATAATGTCACGGAAGCCCTCGGTGGTCAGCATGCCGGTCTTCATGCCGCTGCGCGTGAGCAGCGCATTGGTGGTCGCGGTGGTGCCGTGGATGATGGTGTCGACCTCGGCGAGCAGGGCATCGAGATCTTGCCCGCGCGCCTTCGCCGCCTTGCGGAAGCAATTCATCACGCCGTCCGACAGGCTGCCGTGGGTCGACGGCGACTTGTGCATGTCCACCGCGCCGTCCGGGCCGGTGACCACCATGTCGGTGAAAGTTCCCCCAATGTCGACACTGACGCGCAGCACGCAGCATTCCTCCCCGACCGTATTCTTGTCTTTGCGCGAGCTTAAGGCGCGGACCGCCGATCTTGAAATTGCTATTTCCAGATTTCAGTGATCTAATAATTAGATAATAAAAACGCGCGGGCGGGAGCGAAGCCACGTGGACATTCAACAGTTGCGCTATTTCGTGGCGGTCGCCGAGGTGGAGAACATCAGCCTCGCCGCGCACAGCCTGCGCGTCGCGCAATCCGCGGTCAGCCGGCAGATCCGTCTGCTCGAAGACGAGCTCGGCGCCGTGCTGCTGCGACGCGCCGGGCGCGGCGTGCGGCTGACCGACACCGGCGAGCGGCTGCGCCATCTCGCCATCAACCTGATCCGGCAGGCCGACGACATTCGTTCCGACATCCGCAGTCGCGGCGACGCGCCCTCCGGCACGCTGCGCATCGGCGCCAATCCTTCTTTCGGCGATATGGTGTTCCCGTCGCTCGCCAAAAGTTATGCCGCCGTCTATCCGAACGTGCGGCTGCATCTCGTCACCGACATGACCATCAATATCCAGGAGGCGCTGCGGCGCGGCACACTCGATTGCGGCATCATCGCCTTTCCCGACCGCGATCCCTCGCTCACCTTGCAGACGGTGGCGACCGAGCGCGTGCATCTCGTCACCCATCGCAGCAACAGCCTGAATTGGGGTCCGGTGTGCACCGTGAAACAACTCGCCAGCGTGCCGCTGCTGCTGCCCGGCTTTCCGCATCGCGAGCGGCTCGGCTATGAGCGGCTCGCCGCCACCAAGGGCCACACGCTCGACTGCCGCATGGAAGCCGACAGCCTGCCGATCCTCGCCAATCTCGCCCGGCTCGGGCTCGGACACTTGTTGCTGCCGGCCACCGCCGCCTTCAAGATGAGCGAAGACGGCGAATGGACCTCGCGCCAGGTCAAGGGCTTCATGGTCGAGCGCTTTCTCGCCTGGCACGCGCAGCGGCCGATCACCGAAGCGATGAATCTATTTACGCGCATCCTGACCGCGGAGCTTGCATTGCTCGCGAAGAAAGGCGTCCTGCATTGATTGTCGGCGCTACGCGGCGCCCCGCGCACCCGTTCAGGAGGAAAGGCCCTGTCGCTCGGCAACCCGCCGCCGCTCGACGCGGTCGGCAACTTCGTCCCAGGCCACGCGGCCCTCGTGATCGCCGCGCCGTCCGAAGGCTTTCGCCGCTTCCCGCGCCGCGTCAACCGCGCTGCTGCCGTGTCGGGCGGCCCAGAAGCGCGCATACATATCGTAGGCTTCGTCGTGTGTGATCCACATGGTCGACACCCTCTATTCCATTCGTCGCAAATTACGCCCGACGCACGACGCGGATTTGAGCTGCATCAATGAACGGCATTCGCCGTTACGGGAACCGGAGTCGGACGCAAAAGATTTATTTTGCGTCGAATGCGGACAAATGTCCGGGGCCGGTACTATGCCGCTGTTCGCGCTAACTTCGCCTCGCGCTCGCTGAATGTCGCGGCCGCGAACCAGCCGTTCCAATAGGCATTGTGCAGCGCGCGACTTTTGACCGGATGATAGGGACATCGGTCGGCCGCAGGATAATCGTCGTGGCCGAGCGTCCACGCGTATTGCGATGCAGCTTGTTCCAATGTGACTTTCGCCAAATCGCACCTGTAATGCCATTGTGGCCGCACCGATAGCGGGACTGCTTGGCAGATTTTTGACAGGGGCCGGCGCGTGGCAACCGCGCCTGGCAATTCTCCATCACAATAGTTTGACAGCATTGTGCGGAACGCGCGTTGTTCTGTGCAACGCGCGCAACAGCAATTCGATTTGCCGACCGAAAGCCACGTTATTTCGACCTCCCCGCATTCTTCCGTGCGATGGCAACCAGCAGCAGCCCGAAACCGAACAGTCGCACCACAAAGGCGGCGGTGTCGTCGCCATACAGGAAGTCGAAGGACACCGACAGGCTCTGACTGACCGCGAACAGCACAAAGGACGCGCCGAAGGTCGCAAACAGCATGTCGCCCCGTTCGCTTCCAGAATCGGAAAAAGAACAGCGTTGCGATCGCGACCAATGTCACGAACAAGCGCGGAACCTGCCGGTCGATGTCGTCCGGCAAAAATTTAGGATCGATGATCAGCAGGAAGCCGATGAGTGCGAGCCGGACGAAACACGCGGTCCGTCATTTCAGCACGCACGATTATACGGCCGACCGGCTGCGCGCGGCGTTGCAGCTCTATGTGCGTGAATTTCCGGCGTGCCGCGCCTATGCCACGGCCGCGGTGGCGGTGTTTCAATTCGTTCGCGAGCCGGGTGTCCTATACCACTTAGGAAGGGCCGGAGCCGGGCCGACGCTCGGTCCGGCTCAGCACGGTCGCCGGCACGGCACCAGGGGGAACGGGCTGGCTGGGGCGCCTGGATTCGAACCAGGGAATGGCGGAATCAAAATCCGCTGCCTTACCACTTGGCTACGCCCCAACACACAGGCTTGAGGTACCGCGCGGACCGCTCGGGTCACGCGGGCGGGCGGACCATAGCGGCGGCGCCCTGCCCAAGCAACGTCTGCGGATAACATTCCGCCAGCGGCTTCCCCAGGCGCGCGTTGACCGCCCCCGCCCGCCCGCTAGATTGGGGCGCATGACCTACCGCGCTCCCGTTTCCGACATCCTTTTCGCCCTCAAACACGCGGCCGGCCTCGATGAGGCGTTGGCCGAGGGCCTTTATGGCGAGCTGGATGAAGCTACGATCGACGCCGTGCTGGAGGAAGCCGGGCGCTTCGCCTCCGACGTGATCGCGCCGCTCAACCGCGTCGGCGACAGGTTCGGCACCCCGTTCAAGGACGGGCAGGTTACAACCCCGCCGGGCTGGAAGGAGGCCTACACCGCCTGGGCCGCCGCCGGCTGGAATGGGCTTGCCTCGCCGGCCGATTGGGGCGGCCAGGAACTGCCGCACGCAGTCAATGCGGCCTGCGTCGAGATGTGGAATGCGGCCTCC
>DASZQT010000071.1:0-21732 GCA_035549515.1 Pseudolabrys sp.
CCGCGTTGCATCTCCCATCGCAAAAGAATTGGGCGCGCCCGCCAAAGACGCGCCCGGGTATTCCAGCAAAAGACCACGCACGAACTTATGCAGCGGCCCGTCCCCGGACGTTGGCCGCGGCGTCGCGGATCACTTCGTAAACGCGCCGGGGCTGCGAGAGCATCGGCACGTGGCTCGACGCCAATTCCGTCACCTTGGCTTTCATGCGCGCGGCCAGGAAGCGCTGCAGATCGGGCTGTACGGTCCGATCATTGGAACCGACGATATAAGACGTCGGCTTGAGCTTCCAGGCGGCACCGGGAACGGGCTGCTCGAAAAGATCGGCCAAGGGCGCCATCTGGGTCGCCCAAATGAGTCGCTGCTCCGCCTCGGGCAAGTCCCCAGCGAATTCGGGAACGCCGGAAGGACGAAGCCATATGCGCCCGTCCACCACCTCGATGTGCTGGAAGATGGGCGTGGGCGCGTACTTGTTCTGGTCGACAAGCGTCGTTTTGCCGTCCTCCGGCGCAAAAGCGCATATGTAAACGAGCGCGGCCACGCGCTCGTCGGTGCCGGCAGCCGTGATGACGGTGCCGCCATAGGAATGACCGACAAGAACGACAGGGCCGCCGGCTCGCGCAAACGAAGTCCGCACTGCGGCCGCGTCGTCGGCAACGGTGTTGAGCTGGTTTTGCGTCGAGATCACTTGAAAGCCATCAGCCAAGAGAAGCGGAATGACCTTGCCGTAGCACGAGCCGTCGGCCCAAAGGCCATGGGCAAAGACGATTGTTGGTCTGTCCGACATGCTGAATCTCCGAATGCTGAGTGCCCCGGCGAAATCCTGCAGCCGCCCACGATGGGCGCACGTCGAACGCAGTAGACATGGAATCGTTCCGCCGACATCGCCGACAACGGCTAGGCCATTAGGCGAAGGCGCTACGCCAGATGAGCCGAGTTCGCGCTATGCGACGCTAGGACCGTCACGTTCCCCTCATGAAGCGGAGTTCAAAACAAAATCGCTTCTGCAATTGCGGCAGATCCATCAGGAGGTTGCGTGGCCCCACTCCCGGCGAGCAGCAGCGCGTCGGCGCCCGTCGGGAACCGCCGGCGAAGGCGGCACCGGCAAGTCAATCCTCCAAGGCTGCGGTAGCGACTATTGCCCACGCTTGCGCGATCGGCCCGCGGTTCGCTGGCGCGGCGCGGCGGCGCCATGGGATCTGATGTGCTCGATAAAGGCGCGCAGCTTCGGCAAAACCTGACGTCGGCCCGGGTGATAGAGGAAAACGCCGGGTGCGGTCACGCTGAACGGCGAAAGCACCACTTGCAATCGGCCCTCAGCGATTGCCGAGGCAACCAGTGGGCGCGGCACTTGCGCGAGTCCGAGGCCACGGATCGCCGCTCCGAGCAGCGTCGGATAGTCGTGCGCGATCAACGGCCCCGCGATCATCGCTTCGACTGCCTTGTTCCCAGTCACAAACGGCCAGGGCGCGATCGATCCGTTGGAGCGTCGCAGGCGCAGACAGGCGTGCTGACGCAGGTCCTCGATGCGCTCCGGCCGCTTGTGCTTGCGCAAATAGTCTGGGCTGCCGACCACCACGAACGGAAATGGCGGGGTCAGCCGCACCGCCGACATGTCGGGCGCGATGAACTGGCCGAGGCGAATCCCAGCGTCGAAGCCACCCGCTGCAAGGTCGACCATCTCGTCGCTCGCTGCGATCTCCAGCTCGATCTCCGGATAGGCCTGGCAAAACGACGCGATGATCGGCTCAAGGACCAGCGGCACCACCGCGCGCGGCACTGAAAGCCGCAGCAAGCCGGCTGGCCGCTGTCCTAGATCGCGCGCGTCGGCGCCGGCGGCAACCAAGGCCTCGAAGGCGGGTTTTGCGCGCGTCAGGAAGCGTTCGCCCGCCTCGGTGAGGCCGACGCTACGCGTCGTGCGGATGAACAGCGCCACGCCGACGCGCGCCTCGAGCGCACGCACCGCCTGGCTCATCGCCGATGGCGTCACGCCGAGATCGGCGGCCGCGCGGCGGAAGCTGCGGTGCTGCGCGACGCTCAGGAATGCCTCGACGCCGTCGAGCGCGCCATGCCGAACTGTGAAGTTCTGCTTCATAGCCTGTCGACATTATCGCGGATAGTCGCTCATGGGAAGCGGCCGTATATCCGGCTGACAAATCGAGCGCCGCCGCCTCGATGATCCTGAAAGGAACTGCCGTCATGACCGATCAACCTCACGCCCAGACACAAGCGTCCACTTCGACGACAACAGGTATCTTCGCGCTGCTGAAGGCAAAGCCCGGCGTCACACGCGAGCGTGTCATGGCCATCATGCCGGCCGAGATACGCGCAACGGTCCAGCTCTATCTCGACGGCAAAATCCGCGATTGGTACTCGCGCGAAGACGGCAAGGGAGGTGTCTTCCTCCTGAACACCAGCGACGTCGAAGAGGCGAAATCCATCATGGAGTCTCTGCCGCTCGGCAAGGAGCACTTGCTGGACCACGAATACATTCCGGTTGGCCCGCTGCTACCGCTACGTCTGCTGGTGGGCAGCCAGTCAGCCAAGCGGTAACTCGGCCGCTGTGAGGCGGCCACGGGTGGCTTGCCTCGCCGCGGGAGCTCCCGTCCGCCGCCATGGCGCAGCTTCGACGCCTGACCGGCAGTCGGGAGCTCCAGAACACTCGTGACGGAGATAACCATGATCAAGCCAAGAATCCTCGTGACCGGCGCGACCGGGAAAACCGGCAGTGTGGTCGTGGCCGAGCTCATCAAGGCCGGCTATCCGGTGCGCGCGATGGTGCGCCGGCAAGATGACCGCAGCGCGCGGCTCGCGACGCAGGGTGCCGAGATCGCGGTTGCGGATATGAGCGATGTCGAACGTGTCGCCGACGCGCTGAAGGACGTGCAGCGCGCCTATTATTGTCCGCCCTTCGATCCGTACATGCTTCAGGGTGCGATGGCCTTCGCCGTTGCGGCAAAAGAAACTAGGCTCGAGCACATCGTGGTCCTGAGCCAGTGGCTGTCGAGCCCATCGCATCCCTCGTTGATGACCCGCCAGCACTGGCTGGCCGATCAGCTGTTCGTGATGACGCCCGGCGTTGGGCACACGATCCTCGACCCGGGCTTCTTCGCTGACGCGTACCTGGCGCCCATCGGCCTCGCCGCGCACCTGGGCATCTTTCCCTGGCTCTTCGGCGACAGCCGCAATGCGCCGCCGTCCAACGAGGATATCGGGCGCGTCGCCGCCGCGGTGCTGATCGATCCGGCCCGGCACGCAGGCAAGCGCTATCGCCCGACTGGACCGGAACTCCTCGGTGCACGGGAGATGGCGAACGCGGTCGGGCGTGCGGTCGGGCGATCGCTGCGGGTCGTGCCGACACCGGTCTGGCTTTTCCTCAAGACCGCACGGATGGGCGGCCTGCCGATCGATGTCATCAATGGACTTCGCTACTACATCGAAGATCATCGGCGTGGCGCCTTCGAGTTTTGCGCGCCGACCAGCGACGTTTTCGACGTCACTGGCCGGTTACCCGAGGACTTCGAGACGGTTGCGCGCCGTTACGCGGCCCTGCCAGGGAACCGGCGGACGCTGCGCAACACCCTGCGCCAGCTCGCCCAATTCCTGATCACCCCGCTCAGTCCCGGCTTCAATCTCGATCGTTACGCGCGCGAGCTGCGCATCCCGATGCCGTCGCAGCCGCAGTTCGCGCCCGAATCGGAGGCTTGGCGGCGCCGACACGGCCTTCACGCCGCGAGCCCAGCGGCCGCCGGCCATGAGGCCGGCTCCGTCGTCAGTCGTCTCTCCGCCTAGGAGCTAACCCATGCCCACACAAATTGCCTTCTTCGCGAGCATCGCGTTCAGCCTCGTCGCGTGGGGGACCGTGACCGCCCGCGCCATCTGGCCGGCACTGCGCCAGCGCTCGCGTGCCGACGCGCTGCGGCCGCTGCTGATGCTGCACAGCTTCCGCTTCGTCGGGCTGTCGTTCCTCGTGCCTGGAGTCGTGGCAGCGGATCTACCCGCTTCTTTCGCGCAGTCTGCCGCCTATGGTGACATCATCGCGGCGGTGCTGGCGTTGCTGTCGCTCGCCTTGCTGCCACGCGGCGCGGGCATCGCGATGGCGTGGATCGTCAATCTCTGGGGCGCCGCCGATCTTCTGAACGCGTTCTACCAGGCGAACGCATCCGGACTGTCGCCGGGGCAGCTGGGCGCGACTTACTTCATTCCGACCGTCGTGGTGCCGCTGCTGCTCATCACGCACGGCCTCGCTTTCTGGATCCTTTTGCGCCGCGACAATAAGACGGCAATCCCGCAGACTAGGCAATTGGCCTAAACGCGCGCCGCCTGCACTCCCGGACAGAAAGACCCTCGCCTGCCTGATTCTGCCAGACGGCTTTTCTAAAATTCCGACGAGCGCCCGTTGCAAAATACCGTCAGGAACGCCGTCAAACGTTTCGGCTTGGATAGGCTGGGGTTCTAAGCGATGGTCATGCGCTGAATTTTCAGCGCACATTTTTTCTGTGCGTGACGAAGAACCGTCAGGGCCGGATTGACAGGTCGGCTGATTGGACCGCCTTTCGCTGTCCGTTGGACCACGCGAGCGAGATCGCTGCGCAGACCTTGGGTTGATCCAAGTCAAGGCAGTTCGTGCGCATACCGCGCAACATTTCGGTTAGCTAGGATCAGGGAGAAATAATGCGTAGCTTGCTTCTCGCACTAGACGATACGCCCGCCAGCGAAGGCGCTACAAAGCTCGCACTGTCTCTCGCGGCAAGGCATGACGCAGCGGTCACCGGCGCGACCGTTCTTGATGTTGACTATCTTACGCCACGCGAACCAGGTGGACTCGGAACGGCATATTACAAGTTTAAAACCGACATTGCGCGCCTCAAGCAGGGTCACGAGCTGGCCGAGCGCCTCTCGGAGAGTTTCCTGCAGCGGTGCAAGACGAGGAACGTGAAAGGCAATGTCCTGGCTATGGAAGGTCGCCCCTGGGACGAGCTATGCGCAGCCGCTGTCGCACACGACCTTATTCTCATCGGGCGCGACAGCGATCTGCACGGCGAGTCCAGTGGCGGATTAGCTAAAACCGTCGCAATGATGTTGCGAGAGAATCCGCGACCACTCCTTGTTGCACCCGCGAACGCCGAAGGGCTTTCGCGCATCGTCATCGCTTATGATGGCAGTGTGCCGGCTGCGCGGACTTTGCAGATTTTCACGCTGCTCGGACTTGTATTGAATAGTGAAATTCACGTGATCTCGGTCGATCCAGCACAGGATGTTGTGGACCGCCGGGTGCGACAGGCTAGCACCTATCTTAAGCTCTATGACATTGCCTGCATCACCCGTGCAATCGCCTCTGGAGCCAACCCTGCCGAGCTGGTAGTGGCAGAAGCGAGAGCGATCGGTGCCGATCTGCTCATGATGGGAGCATACGGGCATCGCGGGTGGAAAGAGACCATTCTTGGTTCCTTCACTACGCGGCTACTCTCTGAATGTCCCACGGCACTATTCGTTCATCACTAGCGGACGAGGAACGCTTGGAGATGCGCCGGCTTTTACAGCCATTAATCGATCGGTCTTAGAGCCCGATTGAAAACGCCGCTCTGGCGGTCATCCGACGGCGATCTTCCGCGCTTGGGTGCTCACGGCCGGACCGCCGCTCCGCTCGACGGGATAAGGCAGCGTTTCGACTGACGCCTTGGAAAGCCGCCGGTACAAATCTCGCCGACGAACAAGCGGCCGCCAATCGTATGGAAAGATCTCCAGCGGTCGCCAGTTCGCCACCCACCCCAGGATCAACACACTCTCGTCCAACAACCTGCGGAACGGTTCGTCGAATATTGAGCGCGCAGCAAAGTGCGCCGACAGAAGGCCGATCATCAAAATTGCAAGACGGATAGCAAGGGAGCGTCGGCCAATTCTGAAGAGTTCGTTGAGCTCCCGTTGGACCGCCTCCGCAAGACCAAGACAATATCGACTGACGCCACCTTCAGTTCAAGCGCTGCCTTTGCTTGCACCGTCGTGTCTGGGTGATGAACGCGAAGCGCTATGGGTTGAAGGCGTGGAAGCTCGCGCGCCCATCCCACGATGTATTCTTCCGCCTCCCGATCGAGGTCCCAGTCGCGAAACGGATACGGATCGAGCGTATGAAATAGTTGAGCGATGTCGTCGGCCTGAAACTCGATCACCTCATTGGACATGAGCCGTCAAAGCCATCCTCTGCAGCCTCGAATTCGCGACCTCTTACGACATCAAATCGAAAGCGGGCTGTTGAGTTGGATCAAGTCGGCTGCGGATTGCGAGGGATATGTTTACTCTTTGAAAGGAGATTCACCATCGACCAACAAGAAGCTCCTGTCATATTGGTGCCCGCCCAGTTGCCTGAGCACCCGCACGCTCTTACTGCCGCGGAGGTGATGGCACAATTGCAGGTACCGGGCGCTGATGGCCTGTCCGACCAGGCCGTCAGTGTGCGGCGTCAGCATTTCGGGCCGAATACGATCACCTCCCGGCGCGCCGCCAGCGTGCTTCGCTTGCTGGTACATCAATTCATGAGCCCAGTGGTTTACCTATTGGGCGCGGCCGCAGCGTTGGCGTTCTATTTCGGCGAGATGGAGGAAGGTGCCGCCATTGTCGCCGTGCTCGCGATCAACGCGCTAATCGGCTTCGTGACGGAATTGAAGGCCTCGCGCTCGATCGAAGCGCTGCGCGCGCTTGGCGGCCGTACGGCCCGGGTACGTCGTGAAGGCAGTGTGCGGCTTATCCCCGCGGAGGAACTCGTACCAGGCGACATCGTACTACTGGACGCTGGCGACGCAATCTCGGCCGACCTACGGCTCCTCGAGGCGTCGGGGTTGTCGGCCGACGAGTCCACGCTGACGGGCGAGTCCGTCCCAGTTGATAAGAAGACCGCGCCGGTCGCACGTGACGCTCGTCTCGGCGACCGCGTCTCGATGCTGTTCAAGGGCACGGCCGTGACGCGCGGCAGCGGTTCCGGCGTCGTGGTAGCGACCGGGCTTGCGACGGAGCTCGGCCGGGTCACACAGCTCGTCCTTGAGGCTCATGCAGGTAGTTCGCCGCTCGAGCGCAAGCTCGCTCGACTGTCAACTCAGCTCGTTTGGGCGACGGTGGTCGTGGCGGCGGCAATCGCCGTCATCGGCCTGGTCATCCATGAAGACCCTTTCCTGATGATTGAAGCGGCAATCGCGCTTGCCGTCGCCGCAATTCCCGAAGGCCTTCCGATCGTGGCGACACTGGCGCTCGCGCGCGGCATGTGGCGGATGGCGCGTCAGAACGCCCTGATCGAGCGCCTGTCGGCGGTCGAGACGCTTGGCGCTACAACCGTCATTCTGAGCGATAAGACCGGCACCCTGACCGAGAACCGGATGGCGGTCCGCCGGCTCTACGTGGCCTCGGGCGAGGTTGAGATTGGACCGACAGCTCGTAAAGGCGCCAATGTCGTCCGCCTCGCCGACGACCATCGGATTATCACGCTGCTGCGTATCGCGGTCCTATGCAATGACGCGCATCTCGATCACGCCGAAGACGTCGGCAGCGGCGATCCCATGGAGATCGCGCTACTGCGTGCCGGACTGCAAAATGGCTTGAAGCAGGCGCCGCTACTACGCCAACACCGCATTGTCCGAAAGCATGCCTTCGATCCCGGTACCAAGATGATGGCGACGGTACATGAAAGCGGCGATGGTTTCCTGGTCGCTGTAAAAGGGGCGCCGGAAGCCGTCATCGGCGTCGCGACACGCGCGATTGCCGACCACGGCGAAATCGCGTTGAACGACAGCATACGCGCCGAGTGGCTCGGCCGCGCCGATCAGCTCGGCCATCACGGCCTCCGCGTGCTCGCCTGCGCGATGAAGATGGAAACTCAGGCCGATGGCGCGCCTTATGAGGGTCTCGCCCTCATTGGCCTGATAGGCTTGGAGGACCCGGCGCGTGCCAACGTGCCCAATGCAATCCATGCCTGCCATCGCGCCGGCATCCGTGTCGTGATGGTGACCGGCGATCACGCGGTGACGGCGCGCAGCATCGGCCGTGCCGTTGGGCTCGTCGATCAGGCGGCCGAAGTCGTTGAGGGCAAGGCAATCAACAAGGTTATCGAGGCAGGCCCGACCGCACTTCGGAAAATCAGCATCTTTGCCCGCGTGACCCCGGCCGAGAAGCTCGCTCTCGTGAAGGCCTATCAGACAGCGGGCGATATCGTTGCCATGACAGGCGACGGTGTCAACGACGCGCCGGCACTGCGTCAGGCTGATATTGGCGTCGCGATGGGACTGCGCGGTACGGACGTGGCGCGCGAGGCGTCCGCCATGATTTTACTCGACGATGCGTTCCCGACCATCGTTAACGCGATCCGTCAGGGCCGTATCATCTTCAGCAACATTCGCCGCTTCGTCGCTTATCTTTTGTCATGCAACCTCAGTGAAGTAATGGTGGTCGGAATCGCGGTGGTATCAAGCCTCCCGCTCCCGCTACTGCCCCTGCAGATCCTTTATCTAAATCTCGTCACGGACGTGTTTCCCGCCTTCGCGGTGGCAATGGGCGAAGGTGAGGCCGCAATCCTCGATCGGCCACCGCGGAATCCCAAAGAACCCATCCTGGAACGCAGACATTGGCTTATGATTGTCCTGCATGGCTGCGGGCTCACCGCCGGTACCTTCGCAGCACTGGTAGCGGCGCGGTGGCTCGGTCTTGACGCGCGGGAGTCGGTGACGGTCACCTTCATCACCCTCGCGTTCGCGCAGCTCTGGCACGCATTCAATATGCGGAGCGCGCGCGCCGGGCTCTTTCTCAACGAGGCGACGCGAAACGTCTGGCTGTGGGCCGCCGTCGGGCTTTGTACTGTGCTGCTTGCGGCGCCCCCTTACCTGCCGCCAGCCGCGCACCTCTTGCATCTCGCGCCGCTCACGGTGGCAATGTGGACCGTCGTCTTGGGTTGCAGCCTCGCACCTCTCGTGGTGACGCAAGCGGTCATGGCTGCCGCCGTCGGCCGGCGGCAAGCGAGGACGCGATGACGGCGACACTGTTGCCGTGGCTGAAATTTGCCGTATGCACCGCCCTGATCGGGCTCGCCGGACCCGCCTTGACGCGCTACAGCGACATTATCGCGCGCCTGACCGGCCTGTCGCGGTCCTGGGTCGGCCTTGTCCTCCTTGCGACCGCAACCTCTCTGCCGGAGCTGTTCACCGGCATCAGCGCCGTGACCGTCGCCGACGCGCCCAATATCGCAGTGGGTGACGCGCTCGGCAGTTGCGTGTTCAATCTCGTCATGCTGGTACTACTCGACGAGTTAAGCCGCGCGGAGCCAATGTATCGCCGCGTCGATCAAGGGCACATCCTCACCGCCGGCTTCGGCATCATACTCATCGGCGCCGTTGGCTCTTTCTTGCTGCTAAGCCAGAGCGCCCTCAGCTTCTCTGTGCTCCACATCAGCGGCTATACGCCCTTCATCATCGTAATTTACGTCGTCGCAATGCGCGCCGCCTTCACCTACGAGCGGCGCGTTAGGCCGCCACGAGAGCCCGCCGAAGTAGAGGGCGGCATTACCTTGCGCAACGCTGTCCTGCGCTACACCGGCGCCGCGATTGTGGTGGTTGTCGCCGGCTCCTGGTTGCCATTCGTGGGCCAGGAAATCGCTCTCGCAATGGGCTGGAAAACGACGTTCGTCGGTACGTTGTTCATTGCCGGTTCCACGTCGGTGCCGGAGCTGGTGGTGACCCTAAGCGCGCTGCGGCTCGGCGCAGTCGACTTGGCAATAGGGAACCTGCTCGGCAGCAACCTATTTGACATGCTGATTGTGGCGGTCGACGACCTTGCTTATCGCAAAGGTCCGCTCCTGCAAACAGTTTCGCCAGCCCATGCCGTCACCGCCTTCGCCGCAGCGATCATGACTGGCATTTTCGTCGTGGCGACGCTTTACAGGCCGGAAACACGCTTAGGCGGAGCAATCGGCTGGGTCAGTCTGTCGCTGCTTGTCGTCTATTTGTTCAGCGCCTACGCCGTCTTCTTGCTCGGTCACTGACGGAATTCTGTCGCAGAACACCTGAGGCAGCTCGCCTCACTTAGCGAATACAGCAGCAGCCGGCCCCAATCGACATCTATCGTTAGATATGATTCGCCGATTGTACGCCGCTCTACTCATGATTATGCGTTTGCACGACCCCTCATTCCCACTCGATCGTCCCCGGCGGCTTCGAGGTCACGTCGTACACCACGCGATTGACGCCCTTCACCTCGTTGATGATGCGCGTGGCGACCATGCCGAGGAAACGCATATCGAAGGGATAGAAGTCGGCGGTCATGCCGTCGGTCGAGGTCACCGCGCGCAAGCCCACGACATATTCGTAGGTGCGGAAATCGCCCATCACGCCGACGGTCTTCACCGGCAACAGCACCGCGAAGGCCTGCCAGATATCGTCGTAGAGGCCGCAGCGCCGTATTTCCTCGATGTAGATCTCGTCGGCGAGCCGCAGGATGTCGAGCTTCTCGCGCGTCACCGCGCCCGGGCAGCGGATCGCCAGCCCCGGCCCCGGGAACGGGTGGCGCCCGACGAACACGTCCGGCAGCCCCAGTTCGCGGCCGAGCGCGCGCACCTCGTCCTTGAACAATTCGCGTAAGGGCTCGACCAGCTTCATGTTCATGCGCTCGGGCAAGCCGCCGACATTGTGGTGCGACTTGATGGTCACCGAAGGCCCGCCGGTGAACGACACGCTTTCGATCACGTCGGGATAGAGCGTGCCCTGCGCGAGATATTCCGCACCGCCGACTTTTTTGGCTTCCTGTTCGAACACGTCAATGAACAGCTTGCCGATGGTCTTGCGCTTGACCTCGGGGTCCTCGACGCCTTCGAGTGCTTTCAGGAAGGTCTCGCTCGCGTCCACATGCACCAGCGGGATATTGTAAGAGTCGCGGAACATGGCGACGACCTTTTGCGCCTCGGCGAGCCGCATCAGGCCGTGGTCGACCAGCACGCAGGTGAGCTGATCGCCGATCGCTTCGTGGATCAGCACGGCGGCGACCGCTGAGTCGACGCCGCCCGACAGCCCGCAAATCACTTTGCCTTTGCCGACCTGCTTTCTGATCTTCTCGATCGCCTCTTCCTTGAAGGCGCGCATGGTCCAGTCGCCTTTGAGGCCGGCGATGTTGCGCACGAAGTTGCGCAGCAGCGCGGCGCCATGCGGCGTGTGCACCACTTCGAGATGGAATTGCGTGGCGTAGAAGCGGCGCGCGTCGTCGCCGATGATCGAGATCGGCGAGCCGGCGGCACGGCCGAGCACCTTGAAGCCTTTCGGCAGTTCGGTGACCCGGTCGCCGTGGCTCATCCAGACCGGATATTTCTGGCCCTTCTCCCACACGCCTTCGAACAGCGGACTATCGGCTGTGACCTCAACCTCGGCGCGGCCGAATTCGCGGTGATGCCCGGCCTCGACTTTGCCGCCGAGCTGCGCGGCCATGGCCTGCTCGCCGTAGCAGATGCCGAGCACCGGCACCCCGGCGTCATAGATCGCCTTGGGCGCGAGCGGCGCGTCGGCGTCGAGCACCGAGGAAGGCCCCCCGGAGAGGATCACCGCCTTCGGCTTCATCGCGCGGAAGGCTTCCTCCGCCTTCTGGAACGGCACGATCTCGCTATAGACCTTTTCCTCCCGCACCCGCCGCGCGATGAGCTGGGTGACCTGGGAGCCGAAATCGACGATCAGGACTTTGTCATGCATGCGCAAGGCTTAGTGAAGCCGTGCGACCGACGCAATAAGTGCGCGCGCGGGTAGCGTGGAAAAGGCCGCTCTGTCGTCCCGGGCGAGCGTAAGCGAGACCCGGGACCCATACTCCGCGGCCTATCAAGACGACACGGCGTATGGGTCCCCGCCTTCGCGGGGACGACAGCCCCCTACCGCGCCAAAACCTGGCCGACGAAGGGGATCTTGCCGAGCCAGCCGCCTTTATGCCCCGGCGCACCATCCACGATTTCCGGGATCGCGGCCGGCGGTACCGGGTGGTCGGCGGCGGGCGCCTGCGGGGGAGCGCTGGCAATCGCGGTCGGCGGCGGCAAGGCGGGGGCCGCTGCCGGCGCTTCGGCCGGAACCAGGGTTGCCGCCGAAGCCTCGGGCGGTGCGGGCACGGATGCCGGGGCGGCGGCGGGGATCGATGCCGTGGTGGCTGGATTGGCCGCCGGGGTCGCGGGCGCAGCGGCGCGCTCGCGCTCGGCCGGCTGCGCCACCAGGGCGCCGCGCACCGCCGCCAGCCATTTGGTGTCCGAGACCGGCGCCTCATGGGCTTCCTGCGCCGCCGGCTCGGCAGCGGCGGCGGCTTTGGCCGGCGCCGGCGGCGGAACCGGCACGGCGGCCGCGGCCGGCTTGGCCGATACGCTCGGGCGCAGCTCCACCTTGCGCGGAACCTCCTTCGTCACCTCCTTGGCCGACGTCGCGGCGCGGGCGGCAACCGGGGCCTTCTCGACCGCCAGCAGCTTCCTGAACGCCGCCACCGCGTCGGGGTCGACCGTGGCGCAGGTCTTCTCGAAGCTCTCGACGTCGCGGCCGACCAGCATGCGGCGCGTGCCGGCGTCGATCTGCTTGTCGATCATGCCGACGATATTGGCGCGCAGCCCCTGGCAGGTGCTCTCGACCGAGAAATTGGCGCGGTACATCGAATAGGCGCTCACCAGGCCGACCGGGATCGCCAGCAGCGAACCCGCCACCTGCAGCACCGTGATAAAGCGCGCGGCCCCGCCGGCTTGCCGCCCCAACCCGGCGCGCGGACGCGGGCGCGGCGCATCCTGCGCCCCGTCGTGCGGGAGGGGATCGCGCGTCGCCACCAACATGGGAGGAGAACCTCGGCTGGAAGAATTACGGCTGTCAGTCACGAAAGTTTCGCGGAGATATTTTGCTGGGATTGCGGCGCAATCGGGGAATTGATGGTTCTAGCCGGTGACTGAAAAGTTAATGTGGCTCATTCTCCACAGCGCAGCAAGCTCACGAAAAATCCGTCGGTGTCGGTCAGGCGCGGCGTCATCAAAATGCCTTCGGCCGTGAATCGGGCCGCCTTGCCGAACATGAAGGCGCGCTCGCCGAGCGCCGCCTCGGCGACCTCGGCCGGCGGCACGAGCACGAACTGCGGGTGGCCCGCCAGGAAGGCACGCAACTGCGCCCCGTTCTCCTCCTCGATGACCGAGCAGGTCACATAGGCGATGCGCCCGCCGCGCTTTATGAGCGGCACCGCGCGCTCCAGAACCTCCGCCTGCTCCTTCACGCGTTCCTCGAGCGCGCCCGGCCGCATCCGCCATTTGGCGTCCGGATTGCGCCGCCAGGTGCCGGTACCGGTGCAAGGCGCGTCGATCAGCACGAGGTCGCAGCGGCCCTTGAGATCGTCGAGCTCGCCGCCCACCGACTTCGGCGTGCGCACCTGCACATTGCGCGCGCCCGCGCGCTTGAGCCGGTCGTGGATCGGAGCGAGCCGGCGCTTGTCGCTGTCGGTCGCGAAAATCTGCCCCTTGTTGGCCATCATGGCCGCCAGCGCCAGGGTCTTGCCGCCGGCGCCGGCGCAGAGATCGACCACATGCTCGCCCGGTTTCGCGCCGGAAAACAGCGCGGCGAGCTGCGAGCCCTCGTCCTGCACCTCGACCATGCCTTTCAGGAAAGCCGGCTCGGCATGGACGGCCGGGCTCTTGGCTTCGGCTTTCAGGCGGACACGCAAGCCCCAGGGCGACCAGCGCGTCGGCTCCGGCGCAAGGTCGGAGAGCAGCGCGGCCGCGCTGTCGCGCTCGGCCTTCAGCGTGTTGACGCGCAGATCGAGCGGCGCGCGCGCCGACAGCGCCGCCCCCTCCTCCGCCCGCTCGTCGCCGAACGTGCGTTTGAAATGCGCGTCGAGCCATTCCGGATAATCGCCCAGCACATGCGGCGGCGCCCCGCCCATGTCGGCGGCCTCTAACCGCGCGCGCTCGTCCTCGCTCAGCGCTGCCGGCGCATATTGGCCGCCGCTCGCCAGCCGGCCGATGGCCTCGCTGTCGAGCCCACGCTCGCGCTTGAGCATGCCGATCAGGATCGCGCGCGGCGTATCCGCGCCCATGAGGTGAGCGCTCGAAGCGCGCCGCCTGAGTGCGTCATAGACCAGCCCGGCAATGGCGGCGCGGTCGCCCGAGCCGGCAAAGCGGTGCGCCAGTCCCCAGGCCTTGAGCGCATCGGCCGCGGGGCGCCGCTCGGTCTCGATCGCGCCCACGACCTCGATGGCGGCCGCAAGCCGTGCCGCCGGCGTCATGCGCCGGCCGTCAGGATGCGGAACGCGAAGCCGATCCACATCGCCAGCAACGCGAGCAGGCCCACGCCGTAGATCGCGCCGCGCCGCGACACGATGTTGCGATGGGTGTGCTCATAGGCATGCGCCAGCCGCGAGAGCACGAACACCCAGGCCAGCACCACGAAGACGATATCGGCCTGGCGCGTGACGATCTCCAGGATCGTCAGCACGTAGAACAGCACCGGCAGTTCGAACTGATTGTTGAAACAGTAGGCGACCTTGAGGGTGTGCGTCGGCCAATTCGGCTGGCGCAAGGCGATTTCGGACGGGCGCACAACTTCGGTCCTGAGATCGATGCCGCGTAAAACGCCGAGCCAGACGAGCAGGCCGAGCGTCAGCGCGACCTCGACGAACAGCGGCAGCAGGATGGCTTGCATAGACATGGTTCTTTCCCTGCGCCCGAGGTGACCGAAATCGCCGGCAATGTCAAAGACAATGCCAGCCTCCGTTCAGGATATCGTGGCACCAATCCTTCTGCTACCTTCCGCCGCCGGTTCGCTAAAGGGGATTGAGACATGCGCGCGCTTGCTGGTCTGCTGACGGCGGTTTGGGCTCTTGCGGCGGCCGCGCCGGCGGACGCCAAGGTCGAACGGTTCCCACCCGGCTTCCGCACCCAGGAAATCAAGACCGGCGACGCCACGATCTACGTGCGCAGCGGCGGCAAGGGCCCCGCTGTCGTGCTGCTGCACGGTTTCGGCGATACCGGCGACATGTGGGCGCCGGTCGCCCGCGCGCTCTACAAGGATCACACCGTGATCGTGCCCGACCTGCGCGGCATGGGCCTGTCGTCGCATCCCGCCGGCGGCTACGACAAGAAGACGCAAGGCCAGGACATCGCCAAGGTGATGGACGCACTCAAGGTCGACAAGGCCGCACTCGTCACCCACGACATCGGCAATATGGTCGGCTATGCGCTGGCGGCGCAATATCCCGACCGTATCACCAAATGGGTGGTGATCGATGCGCCGTTGCCCGGCATCGGGCCCTGGGACGAGATCATCAAAAGCCCGCTGCTCTGGCATTTCAATTTCCGCGGGCCCGACGTCGACCGGCTGGTGAAGGGGCGCGAGCGCATCTACCTGGATCGCTTCTACAACGAGCTGTCGGCCAATCCGAAGGCGATCGACGAAGCAACGCGGCGGCATTACGCGCGGCTTTATGCCCGGCCCGGCAACATGCACTACGCCTTCGAGCAATTCGCGACCTTCAACACCAAGGACGCAGCCGACAACAAGGCCTTCGCGGCCAAGGCAAAGTTGCCGATGCCGATCCTGGCGCTCGGGGCCGATCACTCGTTCGGCGATCAGCAGGCCGCCATCATGCGCCTCGTCGGCAGCAATGTCGAAGGCGGTATCGTCAAGAATTCCGGCCACTGGATCATGGAAGAACAGCCCAAGCAGACCACGGCCATGATCGTGAAGTTTATCGACCAGAAGTAGACGCGCTTTATCCCTCCCCGCCAGGGGAGGGTGGACGCGCGCGAAAGCGCGCGGCCGGGTGGGGATTCGTCAAGGCGAGGTAAATGGCCTGCATCACGCCTTCGATCTGGCGGCTCACTTCTGCGTTTGAGAAGCGCAAGACCTTATAACCTCGCCGCTCCAACTCCTGATCGCGAATGGCATCGCGTTGCCGATGCTCGTCAAAACCGTGCTGATGACCGTCGATCTCCACGACGAGAAGCGACTTGCGGCACTCGAAATCGACGACATAAGGCTTTAGCGGCGACTGCCGGCGAAAGTGATGGCCGACGACACGCAGTTCGCGAAGGCGAAGCCACAGCTTCACCTCTTGCGGTGTCATCGACTTGCGCAATTCGCGAGCGCGCGATGGTGGCATGGCAATCCCCACCCGGCGCCTGACGGCGCCACCCTCCCCTGTCGGGGAGGGAAACCGCACTCTACCTCATCCGCCCCGTTCCCGGCGGACGAGCACAGCTACCCCCGCCCGGGATAATTCGGGCTCTCGCGCGTGATGGTCACGTCATGCACGTGGCTCTCACGAAGCCCTGCGCCGGTGATGCGCACGAACTCGGCCTTGGCGTGCAGTTCGGTGACGTCCTTGGCGCCGACATAGCCCATGGCCGCGCGCAGGCCGCCGGTCAATTGATGCAGCACGGTCGAGGCCGCGCCCTTATAGGCCACCTGCCCCTCGACGCCTTCCGGCACCAGCTTGAGTGTGTCCTTGATGTCCTGCTGGAAATAGCGGTCGGCCGAGCCGCGCGACATCGCGCCGACCGAGCCCATGCCGCGATAGGTCTTGTAGGAGCGGCCCTGATAGAGAAACACCTCGCCCGGAGTCTCGTCGGTGCCGGCCAAGAGCGAGCCAACCATGGCGCAGTCGGCGCCGGCCGAGATGGCCTTGGCGAGATCGCCGGAAAATTTAATGCCGCCGTCGGCGATCACCGGCGTGTCGCTCGCGCGCGCCGCTTCCACGCAATCCATGATCGCGGTCAATTGCGGCACGCCGACGCCCGCTACAATTCGTGTCGTGCAGATCGACCCTGGCCCGATGCCGACCTTGATGGCGTCGGCGCCGGAATCGATCAGCGCCTTGGTGGCATCTCCGGTGGCGACATTGCCGGCCACCACCTGCACCGCGTTCGACAGCCGCTTGATGCGCGTGACCGCATCGAGCACATGCTGCGAATGGCCATGCGCGGTGTCGACCACCACGAGATCGACGCCGGCCGCGATCAGGGCCTCGGTGCGGGTGAAGCCCTTGTCGCCGACCGTGGTGGCGGCGGCGACGCGCAACCGGCCCTGCTCGTCCTTGCAGGCGTTTGGATTGGCGACCGCCTTCTCGATGTCCTTCACCGTGATGAGACCGACGCAGCGATACTGGTCATCGACCACCAGCAGCTTCTCGATACGGTGCTGGTGCAACAATCGCTTGGCCTCGTCCTGGCTCACGCCCTCGCGCACGGTGACCAGGTTCGCCTTGGTCATCAGTTCGGAGACGCGCTGGCGCGGGTCGGTGGCAAAACGCACGTCGCGGTTGGTCAGGATGCCAACCAGCTTGCCCGGCTGGCCGGTGCCGGCGCGCTCCACAACCGGAATGCCGGAAATGCGGTTCTCCTTCATGAGATCGAGCGCCTGCTGCAGCGAGGCGCCCGGCTCGATGGTGAGCGGGTTCACCACCATGCCGCTCTCGAACTTCTTCACCTGACGCACCTGCGCGGCCTGCTCTTCCGGCTCCATGTTGCGGTGGAGGACGCCAATGCCGCCGGCCTGCGCCATGGCGATGGCCA
Source organism: Pseudolabrys sp. (assembly GCA_035549515.1). GTDB lineage: Bacteria > Pseudomonadota > Alphaproteobacteria > Rhizobiales > Xanthobacteraceae > Pseudolabrys. The sequence goes on from DASZQT010000071.1 coordinate 17,528, forward strand.
TCTGCGCCTCGGTCACCGTGTCCATGGCCGAGGCGATGATCGGGATATTGATCGCGATCGAGCGCGTGATGCGCGAGCGGATGTCGACCTCTCCGGGCAGTACATTCGACAGCCCGGGCCTGATCAGCACGTCGTCGAAAGTGAGCGCTTCGCGGGGATTTGCGTTGTTTTTTGCCGGCATCGCCAACTCCATCTCACCCGCAAGGGGAAAGGCCTGTCAGATATGAATGATCCTTCGGCGGAGGAAGTCCTCGCCGAGGTCACGGCCCGCTTTTGGGTTGGCGTGGGTCGATAGCACGGGCCGACGGTGATTCCTAGCGCGGATTGCGCCAGTCAGCCTTTTCGTCGGCGCTCGTCGGGAACAACGCGATCCCAGGGCGGCTCGGGCGAGAAACGCGTCGCCAGAAAGTCCACAAAGGCGCGCAATTTGGCGGCCGGATGGCGGTCGGGCAGATGGACGGCGTAGATGCCGCCGAATTCGACCGTCGGCTGGTCGAACGCGATTTCGACCAGCGCGCCGCCGCGCAAGTCGCCGGCCACGATGAAACGCGGCTGGTAGATGATGCCCTGCCCGCCCAGCGCGGCAGCGCGCAAGGCATCGCCGTTATTGGCGCGCAGATTGCCGGAAACTTCGACCGTGCTGCCGCCGCGCGCGCCAAAGGTCCAGCGATCGACGCCGCTCGTGCGCGACAGCGTATAGCCGAGGCAATTGTGCTCGCGCAGTTCCGTCACCGCGCGCGGCGTGCCGTGCGCCGCGAGGTAGGACGGCGCGGCGCAGACCACCGTTCGGCACGGCGCGATCCGCCGCGCGATCAGGCTGGAGTCGGCCAGGTTCCCGATGCGGATGGCGAGGTCCCAGCCCTCCTCCGCGAGATCGACCAGGCGGTCGTTGAGACCGAGCTCGATGGTGACGCGCGGATGCTGGCGCGCGAAGTCGGGCAGCAGCGGCGCGATCTGCTCGGCGCCGAACGACACCGGCGCGTTGACGCGCAACAGCCCGCGCGGCTCGAAACGGTCGGCGGCCGCGGTTGCATCGGCCGCTTCCATGTCGGCAAGCACGCGTTCCGCCGCCTCCAGATAACCGCGGCCGGCATCGGTCAGCGACAGCCGGCGCGTGGTGCGGTGGAACAGCTTGACCCCGAGGCGGGCCTCGATGGCCGCGACGTGCTTGGTGACCATGCTCTGCGACAGGCCGAGCGCGCGGCCGGCTGCCGAGAAGCTGCCGGTCGACGCCACTTTGGCAAAGACTTCCAAGCCGGTCAGGCGGTCGAGCATAGGCGATCTAACACCATAGGTAATAAATCTAATTCGACATCGCTATATTATCATATTTCGGGGAATAGGCCATATCGGCGGCATCCAATCAGGAGACACGCCCATGATCGATTCCCGTACCGCTCCCTACGCCGCGCTGCTCCTTCGCGTCAGCCTCGGCGTCCTGTTCCTCGCCCACGGCCTTGTGCTGAAGGTCATGACCTTCACCATCCCCGGCACCGTCGCGTATTTCCAGAGCATCGGTTACCCCGGCTTCTTCGCCTATCTGGTCATGCTCGGCGAGATCGGCGGCGGCCTCGCCCTCGTCCTCGGCCTGTGGACGCGCACCATCTCCATCCTGCTCTTGCCAATCCTGATCGGCGCCACCTTGCAGCACGTGCATGGCGGCTGGCTGTTCACCAACCAGGGCGGCGGCTGGGAATTCCCGGTATTCTGGACCGTGGCGCTCGTGGTGCAGGCGCTGCTCGGCAGCGGCGCCTATGCGCTGCGCTTGCCCCGGACGGAGCGCCTTATCGCATCGTTCACTCACGCTTGATCGCGTCGCAAGCGGGGCCGGCCGCGCGGCCGGCTCCCGTCGACGGAGGAAACCAAAATGACAATGCCCAGCATATTCCTGTCGCACGGCGCGCCGACCTTGCCGCTCACCGACACGCCGGCGCGCACCTTCCTGCGCGGGCTCGGCCGAACACTCGGCCGCCCCAAGGCGATCCTGGTCGTCTCCGCGCATTGGGAGACGGCCACGCCGACCGTGAGCGCGGTCGATACCAACGACACCATCCACGACTTCTATGGCTTCCCGCGCGCGCTTTATGACATGCGCTATCCGGCGCCCGGCTCGCCCGCCACCGCCGCCCGCGTGGCCGAGCTTCTGCAAACGGCCGGTTTCCCCTGCGCCATCGACCGCCGTCGCGGTCTCGACCACGGCGCCTGGGTTCCGCTCATCCTGATGTATCCGGACGCCGAAATCCCTGTGCTGCAGCTTTCGGTGCAGACGCATCTCGGCCCCGAGCATCATCTGCGCATCGGCCGCGCGCTCGCGCCGCTGCGGCAAGAGGGCGTGCTGGTGATCGGCAGCGGCAGCTTCACGCACGATCTGTCCGAGTTCCGCGGCCATGGCGTCAACGATCCGGCGCCGTCATGGGTGAACGCTTTTGGCGACTGGTTTAACGCGGAGTTGGCCGGCGCGCGGATCGAGGCCCTGCTCGACTATCGCAAGCAGGCGCCATTCGCCGTGAAAAACCACCCGACCGAAGAGCACCTGCTGCCGCTCTACGCCGCGCTCGGCGCCGGCGGCGCCGGGGCGCAAGTCGAGCGGCTGCATGTCAGCGCGAGCTACAGCATCCTGCGCATGGATGTCTTTGCCTTCGGCGCGGCGGACGAACTCGCGGCGATCGCCGACCGCACCCCGGCCGCAGCCAACGCATAACGGCGGCAGAACCAGCGCTCCCTCCTATCGCGCATGAGGGGTATCCAGCGCGACCCAGGGTTCTTTCGCCTCAGGACGAAGTTTGCTACCCGGTGGCATGAATTCGCCGCCGGGCCGCTTTTTTCATGCGCCGTGACCGCATCGTTCCGCTGATTATCGCGGTCGCTCTGTTCATGGAGAACATGGACTCGACCGTGATCGCCACCTCGCTGCCGGCGATCGCGACCGATATCGGCACCAATCCGCTGGCGCTCAAGCTCGCCGTCACCTCCTATCTGCTCTCGCTCGCGGTGTTCATCCCGGCGAGCGGCTGGACCGCCGACCGCTTCGGCGCGCGCACCGTGTTTCGCGCCGCCATCGCGGTATTCGTGATCGGCTCGATCGGCTGCGCGCTGTCGGGGTCTCTGATGGACTTCGTCATCGCGCGCATCATCCAGGGCATGGGCGGCGCCATGATGACCCCGGTCGGCCGGCTCGTCCTGGTGCGCACGATCCCCAAGCGCGAACTGGTCGGCGCCATGGCCTGGGTGACGACGCCGGCGCTGATCGGTCCGGTGATCGGTCCGCCCGTCGGTGGCTTCATCACCACCTATGCGACCTGGCATTGGATCTTTCTGATCAACGTCCCGATTGGCCTTATCGGCATTCTGCTTGCCACGCGCTTCATCGAGGATGTGCGCGCCGAAAAGCATGAGCCGTTCGATGGCGTCGGGATGGTGCTGTCGGGCCTCGGCATCGCCGGCATCGCCTTCGGATTTTCGATCCTGGGGCTGAATTTCCTGCCCTGGACCATCGTGGTCGGCCTCATCGCCGCGGGCAGCTTTTTCGTGGTCGCCTATCTGGTGCACGCCAAGCACACGCCTTATCCGGCGCTCGACCTGACGCTGTTCCGCCTGCCGACCTTCTTCGTCAGCGTCGTCGGCGGCTCCACCTTCCGCATTGGCGTCGGCGCCATGCCCTTCCTGTTGCCGCTGATGCTGCAGGTCGGCTTCGGCATGACGCCGTTCCAGTCCGGCCTGATCACCTTCGCCTCGGCGGTCGGCGCCATGACCATGAAGATGGCGGCCGCGCGTATCCTGCGCCGATTCGGCTTCCGCGGGGTCTTGATCGCCAACGCGCTGATCAGCGCCGTCTTCCTTGCGATTTGCGCGGCCTTCACCGCGACCACCCCGATCGTCATCATGCTGGTGCTGCTCCTGATCGGCGGTTTTTTCCGCTCGCTCCAATTCACCTGCATCAACACGCTGGCCTATGCCGATGTGGAAACCGCGCGCGTGAGCCGGGCGACCTCGCTGGTGAGCGTGGCGCAGCAGCTTGCCATGTCCTTCGGCGTGGCGTTCGGCGCGCTCGCGGTCGAAACGACGCTTCGCGTGCACGGTGGCGAAACGCTTTCCGCCGTGGATTTCCCGCCCGCCTTCCTGGCGGTGGGCTTCGTATCCTTGCTGTCGGTGCTGTTTTTCCTGCGGCTGTCGCCCGAGGCCGGCGCGGAACTCGCCGACCGGCG
>DASZQT010000072.1:0-14967 GCA_035549515.1 Pseudolabrys sp.
GTGACGTAGCAGAGCATGGCGCAGCCGAACCAGCCGATCATGGCGGCGCCGATCGCGCTCGTGATGTGGTCGTAGCCGGGCGCGATGTCGGTCGTCAGCGGCCCGAGCGTGTAGAACGGCGCCTCGCCGCACTCCTTGAGCTGCTTGTCCATGTTGATTTTGATCTTGTGCATGGGCACATGGCCCGGGCCCTCGATCATCACCTGGCAGCCCTTCTTCCACGCGACTTGCGTGAGCTCGCCCAAAGTCTCGAGCTCGGCGAATTGCGCGCGGTCGTTGGCGTCGGCGATCGAGCCGGGGCGCAAGCCGTCGCCGAGCGAGAACGAGACGTCATACTTGCGCATGAGGTCGCAGATCTCGTCGAAGCGCTCGTACAGGAAGCTCTCCTTGTGATGCGCGAGGCACCACTTCGCCATGATCGAGCCGCCGCGCGAGACGATGCCGGTGACGCGGTTCGCCGTGAGGTGAATGTAGCCGAGCCGCACGCCGGCATGGATGGTGAAATAGTCGACGCCCTGCTCGCACTGCTCGATCAGCGTGTCCTTGTAGCATTCCCAGTCGAGCTTGACGGGGTCGCCGTTCACCTTCTCGAGCGCCTGATAGATCGGCACGGTGCCGATCGGGATCGGCGCGTTGCGGATGATCCATTCGCGCGTGTTGTGGATGTTGCGGCCGGTGGAGAGGTCCATCACCGTGTCGGCGCCCCAGCGGATCGCCCACACCATCTTCTCGACTTCTTCTTCAACGGACGAGGTGACGGCGGAGTTGCCGATGTTCGCGTTGATCTTGGTGAGGAAGTTGCGGCCGATGATCATCGGCTCGAGTTCGGCGTGATTGATGTTGGAGGGGATGATGGCGCGCCCGCGCGCGATTTCCGAGCGCACGAATTCAGGCGTGATGAAGGCGGGCACCGAGGCGCCGAAGCTCTCGCCGTCGGCGAGTGCGGCTTCCGCGCGCTCCAGCATCTTCTTGCGGCCGAGATTCTCGCGCTCAGCGATGTAGACCATTTCCTTGGTGATGACGCCGGCGCGCGCCCATTCGAGTTGGGTCACCGGCTGGCCTTCGAGCGCGCGATAAGGCTTCGGCGTGTTGGGGAAGTCGCGCGCGAGGTGCTTGCCGGTGGCGTTGCCGTTGTCGACCGGCTTGATTGCGCGGCCTTCGTATTGCTCGACGCCGCCGCGCTCCTTCACCCATTCGATGCGCGTGCGCGGCAGGCCCTTTTCGACGTCGACGGTGAAATTCGGGTCGGTATAGGGCCCGGTGGTGTCATAGACCGGCAGCGGGGCCTCGCCGGAACCTTCCGACAGTTCGATCAGCCGCACCGGCACGCGCAGATCGGGCGCGCAGTCGGGCGCGGAATAGACCTTGCGCGAGGAGGGCAGGGGGCCGGTGGTGACCTTCGGGGTGACCAGATCGGCGGACGTCACGGGCTTGTTCATGGCTTTCTCCCTGCCAGCAAATGCAATTCGGCATCCGGATAAACGACGGCTCGGGGGAAAGGTCCCAGTCCCTTCGCCGGCATGACCCGGATCAGGTTCAAAGGGTTTTTCTCAGCCCCAACCGGGGCACCCCTCGGAACGAACCTTTAATGTAGGCTGATGGGATGGCCTGTCAATGCGCCCCTGGCGTGCAAAAGGCGCTACCCCCGCGGCAACACGATCCGCGCAATGAGCCCATGCGGAACACGGTCGCCGAGCGTGAGCGCACCGCCATGCGCTTCGGCAACGGCGCGGGCAATCGACAGCCCGAGGCCAAAGCCGGCGTGATCGTCCATGGTGCGGGCGTCCTCGCCGCGCACGAAGGCTTCCAGCATGGCAGCCTTGCGCTCGTCCGGGATGCCGGGGCCGTCGTCCGCGACCTCGATGACCGCCTGTATTTCCGTGGCGGTGAGCCGCATGCCGACGCGCTGGCCGTGGCGCACCGCATTGTCCGCCAGATTGGCGATAGCGCGTTGCAGATCGTCCGGCCGCGCGCGAACCGCCAGATGCGCCGGCCCTTCGTAGACGACGTTATGGCCCATGTCGGCAAAGCCGTCGCATACGGTCTGCAACAGGCTGGCGACATCGACGCTGGTCGCCGCCTCGTGCTTTTCGCCGTCGCGCAGGAACGACAATACGTCGTCGGTCATGGCTTTCATCTGGTCGAGGTCGCGCAGCATCTGCGCGCGCAACTCGGCGTCGGCGATGAATTCGCTGCGCAGCCGTAGCCGGGTGATCGGCGTGCGCAGGTCGTGGCCCATGGCGGCGAGCAGCCTTGTGCGATCGTCGACCAGTTTGCGGATGCGCTCGCGCATGCGGTTGAAGGCGCGCGCCACCGCGCGCACTTCCTCCGGTCCGCGCTCCGGCAGCGCGGCGTCGCGGCCGTCAAGGCTGAAGCTCTCGGCCGCCTTGGCGAAGCCGGACAGGGGCGTGCGCAGCGCGCGCGTTGCCCATAGCGCCAGCAGCGTCACGCTGACGATCACGAACAGCAATGTGAAAGTCAGCGGTCCGCCCGGGAACGGCGGCCGGTGGCGGTCCGGCAGATTGGCGGAAAGCAGCGCGCCGTCGGGCAGCCGCAAGGCGAGCGTCTGCGGCGCACCCTGCGGCGTCGGCATCAGCGCAATGGCGAAGCCGGGGCCGAGCCGCTCGGCCAGGAAGCGCAGGCGCGGGTCCTCGCTCGCGCCGGCCGGCGGCATCACCTGTGCCGGCTTGAGGTCGAGTTGCGGCGCCGCATTGGCGATCTGCGTCAATAGGAGCGTGCGCTCGGAACCGGCGTGTGACGCGGCGACGAGCCGTACCAGCGCGACCAGGTCGCCTGGACTTTCCTCCAGCCGGTGCGCGCCCTCGAAACGATGGCTCAGGAAGATCGTCGCTGTGATGGTCGCATGGATGACGACCAGCGCGGCCAGGATCAAGAGCGCCATCTGGCCGCCGATGCGATTGAGAAACAACGCGCGCGCGACGCTCATGCCGGCTCCACCGAGGGTGTGAACAGATAGCCGCCCGAGCGCACCGTCTTGATCAGGCTCGGCTCGTGCGGATCGCTCTCGATCTTGCGGCGCAGCCGGCTCACCAGGATGTCGATGCTGCGCTCGAAAGCGCCGGCGCTGCGCCCTTGCGTCACGTCGATGAGCTGGTCGCGCGACAGCACGCGGCCCGGCCGCTCGCAGAAGGCCTGCAACAATCCGAACTCGGCGTCGGTGAGCGTGACGCGCGCGCCCTCCGGATTGCGCAACTCGCGCCGGATGAGGTCGATGCGCCAGCCGAGGAAGCCGAGCACGCGCGCGCCGGCCGCGGCCGGATTGACCGCCGCGATGGTCGCGCGGCGCAGCACGGCGCGGATGCGCGCCAGCAGTTCGCGCGGATTGAACGGCTTGGCGAGGTAGTCGTCGGCGCCCATTTCCAGACCGAGGATGCGGTCGACCTCGTCGCCTTTGGCGGTGACCATGATGATCGGCACCTGCGAGCGCGCGCGCAGCCGCTTGCACAGGCTCAGGCCATCCTCGCCCGGGAGCATGAGATCGAGCACGACGAGATCGATGCGCGCGCCCTCCATCCGGCGGTCGAGCTCGCGACCGTCGCCGGCGAGCGTGACGCGGCAATCGTTGGCGCGCAGATAGCGCGCCACCAGCGTCGAGATGTCGCGATCGTCTTCGACAACCAGGATATGTGGATTCTTGCTCATGGTGAGTCGTTCGGCGTCATTGTGCCAGAAGCGGGGCCGCGATTTTGTTTCTGAATGTTTCCAGGCGGGATTGCGACATGGAGCGAAACAAAGCGGGGGCACGCTGGCAAGACCCCATTAACCGCGAACGCTGTTTTCTCGTTGCCATCGGGCGGGCAATGCGTTCGCCGCCGTCATTGGGGGATTTCCGTCATGAGTTCGATCACGTCCGCGGGTGCCATGCCGCAACAGTTCTCGCCGCTGACGCGGCTGCAAAACGAGCTGGCCTCGGAGGTTTCGTCCGGCACCATCAGTTCCGACGATCAATCCGCGCTCAGCTCTGCGTTGAGCGACATCGACAGCGCGATGAAGTCGCAGGGCCAGAGCGGCGGCACGCGGCCTTCGCCCGATGCGATGAAGTCCAAGATCGACAGCCTGATCGCCGGCGAGGTGAGCGACGGCAAACTGACCGACGCGCAGGCGAAGGAGCTGAAGAGCGTCTTCGCCAATGCCTTCAAGGGCGGCCCCGGTGGGCCGGGTGGCCCCGGCGGTCCGGGTGGCCCCGGCGCTTCGGGCGATGCTGACGGCGACTCGGACGGCAGCACGAGCACGAGCTCCAGCTCCAGCTCGACCTCTAACGACGTGTCACAGCTTCTGTCCGATTTCCTGAAATCGTTGCAGAGCTCGTCGAGCGGCTCCTCGAGCTACAGCGCGAGCGGCAGCAGCAGCCTGTTGTCGCAACTCCAGTCGCTGATCGTGAACTATCAGGCTTGAGGCGGTCGTCCGGCGGTGTCGGAAGGCTCAAATCACGGCAGGAAGGCCGGACCGATCGCGGCGGACCGGCCTTGCGGGCCATAATGCCGTCGCGTTGCGGCGATATGGTGAAGCTCGACGGGGCGGTGCGATGGAGCCGCCTGTGACGAGCACGCGATGAATGCGCATGAATCTGCCACCCGCTCGCAAGGCAAACCCGCCGTGGCGCGCGCGCCGGCGCCGTCCGGTCCGCCACTGCCGCCCGGCGATCTCGCGACCGGACTGAGCGAGCAGGAAGCCGCGCGCCGGCTTGCGATTGTCGGTCCCAACAAGCTGGCGGAGCGGCGCGAAAGCGCGCTCGCCCGACTCGCCAAATTCTTCTGGGGCCCGATCCCCTGGATGATCGAGGCGGCCGCCCTGCTGTCGGCGCTGGTCCGTCATTGGGACGACCTCGCGATCATCTTGATGATGTTGTTGGTGAATGCCGGCATCGGCTTCTGGCAGGAATTCAAGGCGGATAATGCCATCGCGCTCTTGAAGCGGCGGTTGGCACTGCGCGCCCGCGTCAAGCGCGACGGGCATTGGCACGATGTCGCGGCCGAAGACCTGGTGCCGGGCGATGTCGTGCTGCTCAAGATCGGCAACATTATTCCCGCCGATGTCGAACTCAAAGAGGGCGGGGAGCTCAGCGTCGACGAGTCCGCCCTCACCGGCGAGTCGCTGCCGGTCGACAAGAAGGCCGGCGCGGCCGCCTATTCCGGTTCGATCGCCAAGCGGGGGGAGATGGTCGCCACCATCACCAACACCGGCATGAACACCTATTTCGGCCGCACCGCCGGTCTGGTCGAGCAGGCGCGGCCGGTATCGCATTTCCAGCGCGCGGTGCTGCGCATTGGCGATTTTCTCATTCTGGTCACCGTCGGCCTGATCGCAATGATCCTGGTGGCGGCCGTGTTGCGCCACGACCCGCTGTTGCAGACATTGCAGTTCGCATTGATCTTGACGGTGGCGTCGATCCCGGTGGCCTTGCCGGCCGTGCTGTCGGTGACCATGGCGGTTGGCGCCGAGCGGCTCGCCGGCCTGCGCGCGATTGTCTCGCGCCTGGTCGCCATCGAGGAGATGGCGGGCGTCGACGTGCTGTGCGCCGACAAGACCGGCACGCTGACCAAGAATGAGCTCACGCTCGGTGCGCCCGAGCCCGCCCCCGGCGTTAGCGCGGACGAGTTGATCGCCGCCGCCGCGCTCGCCTCCGAGCGCGACGCGCCCGACGCGATCGATGCCGCCGTGCTGGCCGCCGCGCCCGCCGCCGCGCTCGCCAACGCCTCCGTCGTCAGCTTCCGGCCGTTCGATCCGGTCGCCAAATATGCCTGCGCCGAGATCGCGCGCGGGAGCGAGCGCTTCCAGGTCGCCAAGGGCGCGCCGCAGGTCATCGCCGATCTGTGCGGCCTCAAGGACGCAAGCCGCGAACAGGTCGGCGCCGCCATCGCCGCCGACGCCGCCAAGGGCTATCGCACCCTCGGCGTCGCGCGCAGCGAGGCCACCGGCCAATGGCGCTTCCTCGGCCTGTTGTCGCTGTTCGATCCGCCGCGCGCCGACAGCGCGCAAACCGTGGCGGCAACGCGCGCCATGGGCATCGACATCAAGATGGTGACCGGCGACCACGAAGCCATCGCCGAGGAAATCGCCGGCCGGCTCGCGCTCGGCCGCAACATCCTGGTGGCGGACAGCCTGTTCGGCGCGGGCGCGCCGACCGACCTGGCCATGCGCATCGCGGATGCCGACGGCTTCGCCCGTGTTTTCCCCGAGCACAAGTTCGCCATCGTCAAGGCGCTGCAAAGCGCCGGCCACATCGTCGGCATGACCGGCGACGGCGTGAACGACGCGCCCGCGCTCAAACAGGCCGATGTCGGCATCGCGGTGAGCGGGGCGACGGACGCCGCGCGCGCCGCCGCCGACCTGGTGCTCACCATGCCGGGGCTTTCGGTCATCACCGCCGCGATCGAGGAAGCGCGCCGCATCTTCGAGCGCATGACGAGCTATGCCATCTACCGCATCGCCGAGACCATCCGCATCCTGCTGTTCATGACGGCGAGCATACTGGTGTTCAACTTCTATCCGGTGACGGCGATCATGGTCGTCCTCCTGGCGCTGTTGAACGACCTGCCGATCATGATGATCGCCTACGACAACGCGCCGTTCGCGCTGCGGCCGGTGCGCTGGGACATGCGGCGCGTGCTGACGGTGGCGAGCGCGCTCGGCATGTTCGGCGTTGTCAGCACCTTCATCCTGTTCTGGATCGCGCGCGACTATCTCGCGCTGGCGCCCGCCGTCGTCCAGTCGATGATCTTCCTCAAGCTGCTGGTGGCCGGCCACATGACGATCTATGTCACGCGCAACAAGGGCGCGCTCTGGCAACGGCCCTGGCCGAGCTTGAAGCTGGTGGTGCCGGCCGAAATTACGCAAGTCCTCGGCACGCTCGCGGCCGCCTATGGCTGGTTCATGGCGCCGATCGGCTGGCCGCTCGCGCTGCTGGTGTGGGGCTATGCGCTGTGCTTCTTCCTCATCGCGAGCGGCGTGAAGATCGCCGTCTATCGTGTGCTCGATCGGCGCGCGGGCTAGGCGCCGCGCTCCGACCCCAATCCGCGCCGGCTACTTCACCGACAGATTGAGCGTCTTGACCATCTTGCCCCACTTGGCGACCTCGGCCTTGAACATGGCGTCGGCCTCGGCCGGCGAGCCGACGATGGGGTCGAATCCGATCGCGGTGAGGCGGCTCTGCACGGCGGGCGATTTGATGGTCTCGTTGATCGCGGCATTGAGCGTGGCGACGATCGTTCCATCGGTCTTGGCCGGCGCGAACACGCCGACCCAGGAGGCCGCGCTGAACGGCGTAAAGCCCTGCTCGGCATAGGTCGGGATGTCCGGCGTCACCGTGGCGCGCTTGTCGCTCGCAAGCCCCAGGCCCTTCAGCTTGCCGGCTTTGACCTGCGCGGCCGCGCCGCCGCCGAGCGTGGTGGCGAGCACGTCGATCTGGTTGCCGAGCGTGGCGTTGATCGCCGGCGCGCCGCCCTGGAACGGCACATGCGTGGCCGGCACTTTCGCGATCTCCTTGAAGAAATATTCCGCCTCGATATGCGAGCCGCTGCCGACGCCGGCCGAACCGAAGGTGATCGGCTTGCCGGAAGCCTTCGCCGCCTTGACGAAGTCGGCGAGATTCTTGGCCGGATTGGCCGGCGCGGTGAGCAGCGATTCCGGGCTTGAGGCGGTGATCGCCACGGTGGTGAAATCGGTCGCCTTGAACGGATTGTTCGCGCGCAGCGTCTCGTTGATGGCCAGCGCGGTGGTGGTGACCAGAAGCGTGTAGCCGTCGGGTTGGGCGCGCGCGACCAGGCCGGCCGCGATATTGCCGCCGGCGCCGCCGCGATTCTCCACCACGACGGTCTGATGCAGCCGTTCCTGCAAGCCTTGCGCAACCAGCCGCGCCAGCGTGTCGGCGACCCCGCCGGGCGCGAAGGCGACGATCATCGTGATCTTGTTCGCCGGATAGGTGTCGGCGCGTGCGGGCGCCTGCGCGAAGGCGAACACGGACAGTACGAGCGCCAGCGCGCTCTTGCGGATGAGACGATGCGGCATGTGCGTTTCCCCCGAGGTCGACCCGCGCGCTTGTTATGCTTATGGCCGGCGGCGCGCGGCGCGGAGTAAATCACCGCGCCTGCGGCGTGACAAGCAGGCCGGCCGCTTCAGGCGACCGTGCCCATGCGGTGCAGCTTGAGCGCGGCATAGATGGTGTCGTTGACCGGCGTCGGCACGCCCAATTGCTTGCCGAGCCGCGACACCGTGCCGGCCAGCCAGTCGAGCTCGAGCCTATTGCCGCGCTCGAGGTCGTTCGCCATCGAGGCTTTCATGCTCGGCACCAGATTGTCGGTGAAGACCATGCGTTCGTCGATGAAGCTCTCTTCGATGGCGACGCCCTTGGCGCGGCCGACCGCCCAGGTCTCGCGCATGATGTTGCGGAACAGGGCGCGGGTGTCGGGATCGGCGCGGATCTGTCCCATCGGCATGCGCGTGATGGCGGTGGCGCCCGAGGTGGCGGACAGGAAGATGAACTTCTCCCAGCGGTCGCGCTCGATATCGGGCGACAGCGTGATCGGGATGCCGGCCGCTTTCGCCGCCTCGACGAAAGCTGAAAGCGGCGCGTCGGGGCGTCCGTCGCTCGTGCCGCAGATGATCGACTGGAATTTGCTGGTCTGCTTGATCACGCCCGGGCGGTCGATAACGGTCACGACGTAAGTGACGCCCGGGACGGCGCGCTCAGGGCCAACGATGGGCGCGATGCGCTCGTAGCTGTCGACGCCGTTCTGCAAGGTGATGACGCGCGTGTCGGGGCCGAGCAGGGGGCGCGCCTGTTCGGCGGCCTTTTCGGTGTCCCACAGCTTGACCGTGAACAGCACGACGTCGACCGGGCCGACTTCGGCCGGATTATCGGTGACATTGGGATGCGGCAGGTGCAGGTCGCCATTCACGCTTTCGACGGTGAGGCCGTTTTCCTTGATCGCCCGCAGATGGGCGCCGCGCGCGATGAAATAGACGTCGTGCCCGGCCGCCGCCATGCGCGCGCCGAAATAACCGCCGACCGCTCCCGCCGCCATCGCCGCAATACGCATGAGTTTGGCTCCCTGCTGCCGCGCCGGTCATATAGCGTCAGCAGGGAGCGTGCAAAAGCGACAAAATTTGATGGGAGCGATCAGCGCATCGCGGCCGGCCGCACATCGATCCACATGCGCTTGAGCGGGCGGCGATACGTCGGCGCCTGCTCGGGCGCTTGCTCGGGCGCTTGCGCAAAGGCGTCGAGCCCGTCCTCGGCCGGCGTGACGGTGCGGGTGGCGGTGCCGCGCGCGGCCGGCGCACGCGCCTCGCGCGTCTGCGGCAGCACGATCACCTTGGCGCCTACCTTTACGCGGCTGTAGAGGTCGATCACGTCCTCATTGGTCAGCCGGATGCAGCCGCTCGACACGTTCTTGCCGATGGTGGTCGGATCGTTGGTGCCGTGGATGCGATATTCGGTATCGCCGATATACATGGCGCGCGCGCCGAGCGGATTGCCCGGACCGCCGGCGGTCACGCGCGGCAGATAGGGCTGGCGCTTGAGCATCGCGGCCGGCGGATGCCAGTCCGGCCATTCGGCCTTGCGCGCGACCGCGTTCACGCCCGACCAGGTGAAGCCCTCGCGGCCGACGCCGATGCCGTAGCGCAACGCCTTGCCGTGGCCGAGCACGTAGTAAAGATACGTGTGCGGGGTATCGACGACGATGGTGCCGGGCGCTTCCGGGCTTGCATAATTAACGATCTGCTTTTTCAACCGTGCCGGCAATTGCGCGTCTTCATCCTCGCTCGGCTGCGCGGGCGGCGCTGTGTTTATCGGCGGCGGGGATGCGCTTCGGCCGAAATCCAGCGGAAACAAAAATGCGAGCGGCGGTGCGGCGTTGGCGCTGCACGGCAATGCAGCGAGTGCGGCGAGCGCAATCAATGTCGCGCAACTACGCATGGAGCAACGCTTGAAGCAACGCATGGAGCGGGCCATAGGAGCTTTCCCTTATCCATCCCTCATCCCCTCCTCGGTAGCGGAAAGTGTTGGACAGGTTCAAAAGTTCCCGCGGCGTTTCGCACAAATCACCGCGCGCGCACGGAACCGCGCGCGCCGTTGCGTGTTGCGGACGGCTTCCGGGCTGGCTTTGTCGAGCGGGCCTAGCGCTTGCGCCAGCCGACCACCGCATCGGGCACCGAGTCGACCGTCGGCATATAGGGCTTGATGTCGATGAAGGGCGTGCCGTCGAGGCAGTCGAGCCCGACCACCGAGAGCTTGTTGCCCTCGACGCGCAAGAGCTTCACCACACTCATGGCGATCGGGTTCGGCCGTGCCGGCGACCGCAAGGCGAACGTGCCGCGCTCGACCCCGTCGCCGGGCACCTGGCGGGTGAGGCTGCGCGGTGACTTGTCCATCCAGTACAGCAGCACGAGATGGCTGCAGCTCTCGACGTCCTTGAGCGCCTCGCTCCAGCGCGGATCGAGCTCGACTGTGCAAACCGCGTCCGACTCGCGCGCGTTCTTCGGGCAGTCCTTGCGCTCCTTCCAGGGCGTGCGGATGCGGCCGAGGAAATAGACCCCGGCGTCGAATTCGGCCGGCAGTTCGACCGTCTTTTCGCCGGGACGGACGCCGAAAGTATTGGTGCTGTTCATTGCAAGTTCCTAAGCGCCACTAAGTCGCGTTTCCAGGGGAGAACACTAGCAATACAGGGCGGGAACGCCGGTGCCGAGACTTGTTTATCGGGGTGGGCATGGGCCGGGAAAGCGCTCTCCGGCCGCTTGCGCCCCTCTTGTTAAAGGCATAAAGATGTCTTTATATAGTGGGATATGGCCCATGCGCGGCCAGGCAAAGGGCTCACAAGGCCAATGACGAGCGGCACCAGGCTCGGTTTCGAGGCTCTCAACGCGGCGCTCAAGGCGGCGGGCGAGGAGACGCGCCTGCGCGTGCTCGCGCTGTTGGCCGAGGCCGAGCTGACCGTCTCCGACCTCACCGACATCCTGCGGCAGTCGCAGCCGCGCATTTCGCGCCACCTCAAGCTCTTGGCCGAGGCCGGGCTGGTCGAGCGTTTCCGCGAGGGCACCTGGGCGTTCTTCCGGCTGGCCGAGCATGGCGGCGCCGCGCAGGTCGCGCGCACGCTGCTCGACCATCTCAACCCGGCCGATCAGACCATCGCGCGCGACCGCGAGCGGCTCGCCTCGGTGCGGGCGGCGCGCGCGGCCGCCGCGCAGGCTTATTTCCGCGCCCACGCCGCCGAGTGGGACCGCATCCGTAAGCTGCATGTCGCCGATGCCGCTGTGGAGGACGCGATCCGCGCCGCGCTTGCCGACAAGCCGTTTCGTTCGCTGCTCGACCTCGGCACCGGCACCGGCCGCATGCTGGAAATGTTCGGCCCCGATCTCGAGCGCGGGCTCGGCATCGACCTCTCGCTCGACATGCTGCTGCTCGCGCGCGACCGGCTGGAGCGCGCCGGCCTCAAACATTGCAGCGTGCGCCAGGGCGACATCTACGACCTGCCGCTCGCCAACGATTCCTTCGACGTCGTCATTTTGCATCAGGTGCTGCACTTCCTCGACGACGGCGGCCGCGCCATTCGCGAGGCCGCGCGCGTGCTGCGGCCGGGCGGGCGGCTGCTGGTGGTCGACTTCGCGCCGCATGAGCAGGAATTCCTGCGCGAGCAGTTCGCGCATCGCCGGCTCGGCTTTGCGCCCGAGACGGTGACGCAATGGATGATCGCCTCCGGTCTCGAACCGGTCATGCACAAGTCGCTTTCGCCCGAGCCGCGTTCGGACGGCAAGATCGCCGTCTCGCTCTGGCTCGCGCGTGACACCCGCGCGCTGATGGCCACCCCGCTGCGGCGCGAGGTGGCGTGATGCAGGCACCGGTCCGACTCAGCCGTTTCGACCGCCGCCGCATCGCGGTGTCGTTCGAGTTCTTCCCGCCCAAGGACGAGGGCATGGAGACGATCCTGTGGGAGTCGATCGAGCGGCTCGCGCCGCTGTCGCCGTCCTTCGTTTCGGTGACCTATGGCGCCGGCGGCTCCACGCGCGAGCGCACGCACGCGACGGTCAAACGTATCCTCAACGAGACGCCGCTGACGCCGGCCGCGCATCTCACCTGCGTGGCGGCGACGCGCGATGAAATCGACGCCATCGTGCGGAGTTATCACGAGGCCGGCGTGCGCCACATCGTGGCGCTGCGCGGCGATTCCATCGAAGGCGCCGGCGCGCGCTATGCGCCGCATCCGGGCGGCTATGCCAACGCGGCTGAACTCACCGCCGGCATCAAGCGCATCGCGCCCGACATCGAAGTCTCGGTGTCGGCCTATCCGGAGAAGCATCCCGATTCGGCGAATGTCGAGGCCGATATCGACATGCTCAAGGCCAAGGTCGATGCCGGGGCGAGCCGCGCCATCACGCAGTTCTTCTTCGAGAACGATCTGTACTTCCGCTATCTCGATCGCGTGCGCGCGCGCGGCATCGATATCCCGATCGTGCCGGGCATCCTGCCGGTGCAGAACTACAAGGCGATGACCGGCTTCGCCGCGCGCTGCGGCGCCTCGGTGCCGTCATGGCTGGCCGAGCGGTTCCATGGGCTCGACCACGATCCCGCCACGCGCAAGCTGATCGCGGCGGCGGTCGCCGCCGAACAGGTGCTCGACCTCATCGACCGCGGCGTGACGACCTTTCACTTCTACACCATGAACCGCGCCGATCTCGTCTATGCGATCTGCCATCTCATGGGCCTGCGGCCGGCGGTGGCGCACGCCGCCTAACTGGAGTTGTTGCAGTGACGTCGAAGACCAGTGTTCGTGGGGCTTTCACCGACGCGCTCAAGCAGCGCATCCTGGTGCTCGACGGCGCCATGGGCACCATGATCCAGGCGCTCAAGCTCGACGAGGAAGGCTATCGCGGCGCGCGCTTCGACGCCTGGAACCGCGAGGTGCGCGGCAACAACGACCTGTTGAATCTAAGCCGCCCGGACGCCATCCGCGACATTCATCTCGCTTACTTCCGCGCCGGCGCCGACATCGTTTCCACCAACACCTTTTCCTCCACCAAGATCGCGCAGGCCGATTACGGCATGGAGGACATCGCCTATGAACTGAACCAGGCGGGCGCGCGGCTGGCGCGCGAGGCCGCCGCGCGCGCCGAACAAGAAGACGGCAAGCGCCGCTTCGTCGCCGGCGCCATCGGCCCGACCAATCGCACCGCTTCGATCTCGCCCGATGTCGCCAATCCCGGCTTCCGCGCCATCACTTTCGACCAGTTGCGCGAGGCCTATGGCGAGCAAATTCGCGGGCTGATCGACGGCGGCGCTGACCTTTTGCTGATCGAAACCATCTTCGACACGCTCAACGCCAAGGCCGCGATCTACGCCATCGCCGAAATCTGCGACGAGCGCGGCATCGACGTGCCGGTGATGATCTCCGGCACCATCACCGACATGTCGGGCCGCCTGCTGTCCGGCCAGACGCCGGCGGCGTTCTGGAATTCGGTGCGGCACGCCAGCCCCGTCACCGTTGGGCTGAACTGCGCGCTCGGCGCGCGCGAGATGCGCGCGCATGTGGCCGAGATCGGCCGCGTCGCCGATACTTTCGTGTGCGCCTATCCCAATGCCGGGCTGCCGAACGAATTCGGCTATTACGACGAGAGCCCGGAATTCATGGCCGAACTGCTGGGTGAGTTCGCCGAGGCCGGGCTCGTCAACGTGGTCGGCGGCTGCTGCGGCACGACGCCCGAGCATATCGCGGCGATCGCGCGGGCGGTGGCCGGCAAGGCTCCGCGTCCGATTCCGGAAATCCCCAAACAGTTGCGGCTGTCGGGCCTCGAGAGTTTCGCGCTCACGCCGGAAATTCCCTTCGTGAATGTCGGCGAGCGCACCAATGTCACAGGCTCGGCCAAGTTCCGCAAGCTGATCACCGCCGGCGACTACAGCGCCGCGCTGACCATCGCGCGCGAGCAGGTCGAGAACGGCGCGCAGGTGATCGACGTCAACATGGACGAGGGCCTGCTCGATTCCGAACAGGCCATGGTCACCTTCCTCAATCTGATCGCCGCCGAACCGGACATCGCGCGCGTGCCGGTGATGGTCGATTCATCGAAGTTCTCGGTGATCGAGGCCGGCCTGAAATGCCTGCAGGGCAAGCCGGTGGTGAATTCGATCTCGCTGAAAGAGGGCGAGGAAGCCTTCATCGCGCATGCCAGGATCGTGCGCCGGCACGGCGCCGCGGTGGTGGTGATGGCCTTCGACGAGAAGGGCCAGGCCGACACGCTGGCGCGCAAGACCGCGATCTGCCGCCGCGCCTACGACATCCTGACCACGCAAGTCGGCTTCCCGCCCGAGGACATCATCTTCGATCCCAATATCTTCGACATCGCCACCGGCATGGAGGAGCACAACAATTACGGCGTCGACTTCATCGAGGCGACGCGCTGGATCCGCGCCAACCTGCCCCATGCGCATGTCTCGGGCGGCGTGTCGAACCTGTCGTTCTCCTTCCGCGGCAACGAGCCGGTCCGCCAGGCGATGCATTCGGTGTTCCTCTATCACGCCATCAAAGCCGGCATGGATATGGGCATCGTCAATGCCGGGCAGATGGCGGTCTATGACGATCTCGATCCCGAACTGCGCGCGGCTTGCGAGGACGTCGTGCTCAATCGCCGTCCCGAGGCGGCCGAGCGCCTCCTCAAACTGGCCGAGAAAGTCCGCGGCGCCGGCCATGAGCACAAGGAAGCCGATCTCGCCTGGCGCGCCGAGCCGGTCGAGAAGCGGCTGGCGCACGCGCTGGTGCACGGCATCACCGATTTCATCGAGCCCGACGTGGAGGAAGCGCGCAAGCGCGCCAAGCGCCCGCTCGACGTGATCGAAGGCCCGCTGATGGACGGCATGAACGTGGTCGGCGACCTGTTCGGCTCCGGCAAGATGTTTTTGCCGCAGGTGGTGAAGTCGGCGCGCGTGATGAAGCAGGCGGTCGCTTACCTGATGCC
>DASZQT010000073.1:0-21699 GCA_035549515.1 Pseudolabrys sp.
AATAATGCGGCGCCGGCCATGCCGGTATTCCTGTGGCGCGAAACCGGCCCGATTGAATATTACCTCAGCCATGGCTACGCCTTCGTTCATATGGATGTGCGCGGAACGGGCCGTTCAGGCGGCGACTATCGCTACATGGACCAGGCCGAGCAGAACGATCTCTACGATGTCATCGAATGGATCGCGCAGCAGCCGTGGTCGAATGGAAAGGTCGGCGGCATCGGGCAGTCTTATTATGCCCGCATGCAGTGGTTCATGGGCATCCAAAATCCGCCCGGCCTAGCCTGCATTGCGCCCTATGACGGAAACGTCGATACCTATCGCTGTTCGGCCTATACGGGCGGCATACCGGGCGCGTTTCCGTCGATCTGGTTCAATTCGACGGTGCGGCAAGTCAATCGCTATCCGGCGTCGGGGCCGTCGCGTCTGGTCGAATGGGACTACACGCGAGCCGTCATGGAGCACAACACCTATGACGATTTCTGGCGCGAGCGCGCGGCCGCAGAAAATCTGGACAAGATCAAGGTGCCGGTGCTGTCGATCGGCGTGTGGTCGAAAGTGGACCTCCATCTGAACGGAAACATCGTCGGCTTTCAGCGCACGACATCCGATAAGAAGTTGCTGGTGTTCGGATCGTCGAGCGTGTTCGCCGCGGTCGCCGATTATTCGAGCGTGGCATTTCACGAGGAATATCTGAGACCGTTCTACGATACGTATCTCAAGGGAGAGGCCACGTCCTATGCGCAGGCGCCGACCGTGCGCTATTTTCTCAACGGGGCGGACGAGTTCAAGAGCGCCGCGAGCTGGCCGCCCGCCGACGTGACCTATCGGCGCCTGTATCTTTCGTCCGGTCCGACCGGATCGGTCAATTCGGTAAATGACGGCTCGCTGTCGTGGGAAGCCTCCGCCTCGGGAAGTACCGATTTCGATTATCCCAATCGCGGCTGGCGGGCGGGGGTGGTTGGTTTCGACAAGGCGGGCAAGCCCGATCCGATCGCCCGGATATTGACCTTCACGTCGCCTGAGCTGGATAGCGATCTGGAAATCGCCGGTCCCATTCAACTTACGCTCTATGCTTCATCGACCAATACCGATACCGATTTTATCGCAAAGCTCTCCGAGCAGTTTCCGCTGAAGGGCGATGCCGCCCAGCCGGATGTTCAGCCGCCCTCGAAGCTGATAACGAAAGGGTGGCTGCGCGCGTCGCACCGGGCGATCGATCCGGAGCGATCGCTTCCCAATGCGCCGTGGTATAGCCATCAGAAACCCGAAGCAATCGAGCCAGGGGTCGTCTACAAGTATGAGATCGCGATCATGCCGACGGCGCACCGGTTCAAGAAGGGCAGCCGTATACGCATCGAACTGGCGAATGGCGACTCGCAATTCACCGAGTTCGTTTTTTACCACGACTACACGCCCAACAAGGTGGGACGTGATACGATTTATCATGGTGGAAATTACGACTCGCATCTGGCTCTCCCGGTGTTGTCGGCGAGGGCGTGATCCGCGTTGCCGGCCGTCGGCGGTGCCGAACCGAAGCCGTGGAGCGCGGTTAAGTAGCATAATGAGTTGGAAAGCCGGCGGAATGATACGATGAGCGGCGAAATCCCGGGCGATCGAATTGCCATCGAGCAACTGCGCTACGTCAGGCTCGGTACGCCGGACCTGGCAACCGCGGTTGATTTTGCGCAGCGCGTGCTCGGTCTGCAGATGATCGACAAGACCGACGAGATGGTGTCGTTCCGCTCCGACGAGCGCGACTACACGCTGGTCTATTGGCGCGGCGAGCCGACTGAGCAGGCGGTTGGCTTCGAGGTGCGCGACATGGCGACGCTGGAGCGCGCGGCCGAGCGGCTCGCGGCCCACGGCTTCAAGGCGACGCTCGGTACGGCCGAGGACGCGGCGCGGCGCAAGGCGCGCTCCCTGCTGTCGTTCGACGATGCCAGCGGCAATCGTTTCGAACTTGTGGTGCGGCCGCTCAATTCGGGTTGGCGCTACTTTCCCTCGCGCGATGCCGGCATCAAGGGGCTGGAGGCGGTGGCGCTGCGCTCAACGTCAGTCGCGCGCGATGAGGCCCTGTGGACCGAGGTCTTCAACGGCGAAGTGCGCGACTGGGTCGGCGATGCCGCCTATATCGGTTTCGATGCCGTCCATCACCGGCTGGCGCTGCATCCCGCGCGCAAGGCCGGCATCCTGGCGATTGAGTATGCCGTCGAGGATGTCGATCTGCTGATGCAGAACAGCTATTTCCTGCGCTCGGCGCAGGTGAAATGCGTCGATGGGCCCGGCCGGCGGCCGACCTCGGGACAGTTGTTCCTCACCTTTGTGGGGCCGGACGGCATGCTGTTCAGCTTTGTCGCGGAAGGCGATAAGATTGCCGCCGGAACCGGCCGGCGGCCGCGGCAGTTCGCCAAGACGCGCAAATCGTTCTGCGCCTGGGGCAGTGACTGCGAGGTTCCGGAGTTCTTGTAGACCGCACGGGCGGCACGGAGCATGCGATCATGATCAAGCTGCAAGACGTGTCTTATGTCCGGCTCGGCACCCGCGACCTGGAAGGCGCGGGCGAATTCGCCACCGACTATCTCGGCCTGGAAGTGTCGGAACGCGGCCGCGGCAGCCTCTATTTCAAGTCGGACGAGCGCGAACACACGCTGTGCTATTTCGAGGGTGATCCGGCCGACCAGGTGGTCGCTTTCGAAATCGGATCGCGCGGCGAGCTTGATCAGGCCGCGGCCGAGCTGGAGCGGCTGGGTCATGCGGTGCATCGCGGCACCGCGGAGGAGGCCGAGCAGCGCAAGGTGCGCGATTTCATCGGCTTTAACGACCCGACCGGCAATCGCATCGAGCTGGTCTGGCGTCCGGCCCATAGCGGCCAGCGCTACCACGGCACGCGCGACGCCGGCATTACCGGCTTCAGTCATGTCGGGCTGTGCTCGACCGATCTGGCGCGCGACGAAGCGTTCTGGACCCGCGTGTGCAATGCGCGCGTCAGCGACCGCATCGGCGACGCGCCGCTCCTGCGCATCGACGAGGTGCATCACACCATCGCGATGTTCCCGTCGAAGAAGCCCGGCATCCAGCACATCAACCATCAGGTGGAAAGCGGCGACGACGTCATGCGCTCGTTTCATTTCCTGAATGAGCGGCAGGTGCACATGGTGTTCGGGCCGGGCCGGCACCCGACTTCGTCCGCGCGCTTTCTTTACTTCGAAGGCCCCGACGGCATGGTGTTCGAGTATTCTTCCGGCGTGCGCTCGATCGCCGATGAGCTGCTCTACCGTGAGCGGCAATTCCCCATGGACCCGAAGGGGTTCTGTAAATGGGGCGCCAAGCCGGATATCAAGGAGTTTCAGTAAACGGCCGCTGCAATCGCAGCGGCGCCGCTGTCAGACCGCCGGGCCCCATGGAACTGCGTCATCTTCGTTATTTTCTCGCGGTCGCCGAAGCGCGCAGCTTCACGGCGGCGGCCGATCGCCTGCACATTACGCAGCCCACGCTGTCGCAGCAGGTCAAGCAGCTCGAGCAACTCATCGGTACGCTGCTGTTCGAGCGCCGCAGCAAGGAAATCGAGCTCACCGCCGCCGGGCGTCTGTTCAAGCCCTATTGCGAGCGTATCCTCAAGGAAATCGAGCAAAGCCGGCTCGCGATTTCCGAGCTGGAAGGGCTGATGCGCGGCACGCTGCGCATGGCGGTGTTCCACTCGTTCTCACATTCGATGCTGCCGCCGATCATGTCGGAATTCGCGCTGCGCTATCCGGGCGTGCATGTCACGGCGCGGCTGGTGCCGCGCAGCGAAATGGAGCGCGACCTGCTCAGCGGCGAGCTCGACTTCGCCGTTGCGTATGTGGGTGACGACGACGAACAGCTCGTGGCGGAGCGGCTGTTCGACGAGGAGCTGGTGCTGATTGTCGGCGCGCGCCATTCGCACGCCGGGCGCATATCGATGCCGATGCGCGAATTGGCGAGCCTGCCGCTGGTGGTGCTGACGCCGGAATTCGGCGCGCGTCAGTTCGTCGACCGCTTCTTCGCCGAAGCGCGCTTGCAGCCCCATATCGTGCTGGAAATGAACGCCATCGAGCCGATCATGGCGACCATCCGGGATTCGCAGCTTGCCAGCGTGCTGGCGTCCGGCGCCATCGTCGACCCCACCGGCCTGAACATCGTACGGCTGACCGAACCGGTGCCGAAGCGCACGGTCGCGATCCTGTGGCGGCGCAACGGTCATCGCTCGGCGGCCGCGCAGCGAATGGCCGAGATGATCAAGGCGTCCTATGTCGCGAAAGGCAACGTGAAGAGTGGTGCGCCGTCGAAGGCGGCGAAGTTGCCCGAACCGCGCAAGGCTCGGCGGCGCGATCCATAGACGCCATCGATAGGACTGATAATTACAATATCATTGATCTATCCTCGCGCTCTCCCTAGGCTACCCGCGACGCTCGCCCCAGTGACAAGAATCGGGCGTCGCGGGAGAACGCCTTGTCGGAAACAGAAGCGCCTTCGCCGCGCATACCGGTGCTGCTCGTCAGCGGATTTCTCGGAAGCGGCAAGACCACGCTGGTCAATCGCCTGCTCAAGACGCAAGCCTTTGCGCGCGCGGCCGTGGTCGTCAACGAATACGGTGAAGTCAGCATCGACCATGCATTGGTTGAGGCGCCGCGCTGGCGGATGCGCGTGATCGACTCGGGTTGTTTGTGCGGCCACGTGCACGAGGAAGTCGCCTCCAGCCTGCTCGATCTTCATGAAAAGCGGCGTCGTCGGCCCGACCGAAATTTTGATTGCGTGCTGATCGAGATGTCCGGGCTTGCCGATCCGGTGCCGGTCGTCCAGATCCTGACCACCGATCCGCACATCACCGAAGTCTACCGGTTGCAGACGGTGATCACAGTCGCCGACGGCGTGCATGGCGTCGGGCATCTCGCCGCGCAGCCCGAATCGGTGAAGCAGGCGGCGGTCGCGGATAGCATCGTCATCAGCAAGACCGACCTCGCTGACGTCGGCAGACTGGACGAACTGACTGCCCGTCTCACCGAGATAAACCCCGGCGCCCGCCAGTTCCGTGTCGCTAACGGCGATATCCATCCGGTGGAAATCCTCGATCAGTCCGCCTTCGATGTCGCCGACCGCGGCGACGCGGCACGCACGTGGCTCAACGACCGCTCCTATGCCGCCACGGTGGCGCCGGCTTCCGCCGATCCAACGCTCAAGACGTTTGCACTTCATTACGATGCAGAGATCACCACGCCTGGTTTCGTGCTGTGGATGAACCTGCTCGCCGGCTGCCGCGGTGCGGGCCTCTTGCGAGTCAAAGGCATCGTGAATGTCGAAGGCAAGCCCTATGCGGTGCAGGCGGTGCAGACCATCGTGAGCGAGCCGGTGCCGCTCGCGTCCTGGCCGGACGACGACCGCCGCTCGCGCCTCGTCTTCATCACGCGCGGCATGGACCCGGACGAGCTCAAGCGCACCTTCGCGACTTTCTCTTTCGAGGGCGGCCGCGCCGCCCGCAACATGACCATCAACCCCATCACCTACCAGCGCTTCCGCGAAACGATCGAGATGTTCCGCGCCGCGCCGCAACCATCAACGCCGGCACGGGCCGGCCAAAACAGCGATCTGGAGCTGCAATGAAAGAACTCGAACAGACCGAACCGACCGGCGGCCCCGTCCGTTACGTGACCGCCGCCAGCATGATCGATTGCACCGGCGCCGAACCGCGCAAGAATCCGGTGATCGTGCTCAAAGGCAAGCGGATCGATCAGATCGGCAGCAAGGACACCATCGCGATCCCGCCCGGCGCCGAAGTGCTCGATTGCGGCGCGGCGACGCTGATCCCCGGCATGATGGACATCCATCTGCACACGATGATGTTCAACTGCCTGACCTTCCACAATCATCGCGTGGCGCAGTGGGAGATCACGCCCGAGCTGCAGCAGATGTATGGTGTGTTCCATGCGCAGCTCTGCTTCGACATGGGCTTCACCACGCTGCGCGACCTCGGGCTGAATTCGCAGCGCGGCCTCCTGGTCGCGGAAGCCTGCGCCATTCGCGACGCCTTCGATGCCGGCATCATCGAAGGCCCGCGCATGCTGGTCGCCGGCTTCACCACCATCACCGGCTCGCATCTGGCGCTGATCCAGCCGCGCGCCGCGGTCCGCCTCGGCTTCCAGACCGCCGACGGCCCGTGGGAGCTGCGCAAGCTCGCGCGCACCAACCTGCTCGCCGGCTGCGACGTGATCAAGACCTGCACCACCGGCGGCGGCGGCACCGATAAGGAAGAGCCCGACATCCGCAACATGACGCAGGAAGAACTCGACGCGGTGGTCGACGAGGCGCACGCCTTCCACAAGATCTGCGCGGTGCACTGCTTCACGCCGCAGGGCCAGCGCATGGCGCTCAAGGCCGGCGTCGACACCATCGAGCACATGGTGTTCTCCGACGACGAAACCATCGGCATGATCAAAGAGTCGGGCACCTGGATGACGCCGACGCTCGCGCATCGCACCGACCATGCCATCGAAATCCGCAAGAACATCGGCACGTCGAAATTCGTGACCGACAAGATGAAGAAATTGCAGCCTTACTGCTTCGACACCTTCCAGAAGATGGTCAAGGCCGGCATCAACATCGCGATGGGCACCGATATGGGCTTCGATCCCGAAATGGGCACCAACGCCTCGGAACTGGCGATCTACGTCAAGCTCGGCATGAAGCCGATGCACGCGCTGCAGACCGCCACCATCAATGCCGCCAAGGCGATCAAGCTCGACAAGGACCTCGGCACGCTGGAAGCCGGCAAGCTCGCCGACATCGTCGCCGTCGGTGGCGACCCGCTCGCCGACATCACCTGCCTGCAGGAGAAAAAGAACATCCAACTCGTGATGAAGGAAGGCAAGGTCTACGCCGACCGCCGTCCCGGCAAGTCCTCCAAGAACGTGGTCAATTCACAGCCGGGTTCCTGGAAAGTCATCGACTATCTCTAACAGGTGAATGGGAAGCGCGCGCTCATGGCGGCGGCCGAAACAGCAGTAGTGACGGGGGCCTCGTCGGGCATCGGCGAAGCTATCGCGGGCGCGCTGCTCGAGCGCGGCATTCCGGTGGTGACGCTGCAGCGTTCGCCGCCGAAGCTCAAGCACGCGAACCTGCATTTCCGCGCGGTCGATCTCACCGATCTTGCCGCGACGCGCAAAGTCGCCGAGGAGGTTGCCACCGAATTTCCGGTTCGTTACCTCGTCAACAATGCGGGCGCCAATTGCCCCAATCCTCTGGAAAAGGCCACGGTCGAGGAGCTCACCTACGTCACGACGATCACGCTGGGCGCGGCCATGGTGCTGATCCAGAGTTTCGTGCCGGGCATGCGCGCGGCGAAGTTCGGCCGTATCGTGAACATCTCCTCGCGGGCGATCCTCGGCAAATCCGAGCGCATCGTCTATGCCAGCGCCAAGGCCGGTTATGAGGGCATGACGCGCGTGGTGGCGATCGAAACCGGCGCGGACGGCATCACGGTCAATTCGGTGATGCCGGGTCCGGTGGTGACCGCGCACTTCAACCGCGGCCATCCCGAGGGCTCGGTGAAGCGGCAGACCGTGATCGACAAGATTTTGGTCAAGCGCCTCGGCACGCCGCAGGACGTTTCGCACGCCGTCCTGTTTTTGCTCGACCGAACGAGCGGCTTCATCACCGGGCAGTCGCTCTTTGTCTGCGGCGGCACCAGCGTCACCGGTACGGGGGGCGAATGATGACCGGCGCTCCCTTGCAAGCCGCTCTGATCGGTGTCGGCGCCTGGGGCCGCGTGCTGGCCAAGGCTGCTTCCGGTTCCGGCAAGATCGACCTCGTCGCCTGTGTCGGCCGCAATCCGGAACGGCTCGCCGCTTTTTCGCGCGATACCGGGCTGCCGGCGCGGGATATCGATGCCGTGTTGGGCGACAAGAGCATTGCTGCCGTCGTGCTGGCGCTGCCCAATGAGCTGCACCGCGAATTCGCCGAGCGCGCGGCCCGTGCCGGCAAGCACATCTATATCGAAAAGCCGATCGCCAACACGATGGTCGACTCGCTCGCCATCGCCGCGCTCGAAAAGGCTCATGGCGTGCGCGTGGTCGTCGGCCATTGCGCGCGGCTGCTCGCCGGCACGCGCGCGATCCGGCGCGCGATCGACGAGGGCCGGCTCGGCAAGGTGACCCAGATCGAGGCCAATTTCTCCAACGACCGTGGCTTGCGGCTGACCTCGAACGATTGGCGCTGGTATTCCGCGAGTTCGCCGGGCGGCTCGCTCAGCCAGATCGGCGTGCACCAGTTCGATGCGCTGCGCTATCTCGGCGGCGACATCGCGTCGGTGAGCGCGAGCGCGGCGCGCCATTCGCCGGCCGGCGCCGAGGTCGAGGATCAATGGATCGTGGCGGTGCGCTTCGCCGATGGCAAGCTGGGCAGCATGATTTCGAACTGGACCAGCCCCGGCACCTATAGCGTGCGCGCCACCGGCCTCGACGCGCTGATGTTCTACGACATCGACCAGACGCATTGGGCGAACCCGGAGCGGCTGCACGAGAACGCGACGCTCTACCGGCAGACGCGTGGCAAGGGCCCGGCCGAGCGGGAGACGCTCGCCGTGCCGGCCGGCAATATGTATCGCGACGAATTGGAATTGTTTGCCGACAGCGTCATCGGCGACACGGACTGCGAGCTGTCGGCCGCGAACGGGTGCCAGGCGGTGGCGGCGGTCTATGCCGCGCTCAAGTCGGCGCATGAGAATGGCCGCGCGGTGGCGCTGAACGAAATCATCGAAGCCGCGCAGGCGGGATTGGCGGTCGCGAGCGACCGTGGGCGCCCGACCGTCGCGGCGCAAGTGTAAGAAACAGGTGAGGCAAGTGCCGGCTCATATCGAAGTCAAGAACGTGAGCTACGAGTATACGGTCGACAGCGGCCGCGTGCTCGCCATCAAGGATATCAATTTCTCGGTCGAGAAGAGTGAGTTCCTCTGCCTGCTGGGACCGAGCGGTTGCGGCAAGACCACGATTCTCAATATCCTTGCCGGCCTTCTGCGGCCGACCAGCGGCGATATCCGCATCGGCGATGCGCCGATCAACAGCAACAGCCACAATCGCGGCGTTGTGTTCCAGGATTTTGCGCAACTCTTCCCATGGCGCACCGCGCGGCAGAACGTCGAGTTCGGGCTCGAGATGCGTCGTGTCGGCAAGGAGGAGCGGGTGCAAACGGCGCTCGAATTCCTGCGCCTGGTGGGGCTCGAAAAGTTCGCCGACGTGTTTCCCCACCAATTGTCGGGCGGCATGCAGCAGCGCGTGGCGATCGCGCGCTCGCTTGCCTACAATCCGCAGGTGCTGCTGATGGACGAGCCCTTCGCCGCGCTCGACGCCATGACGCGCGACGACATGCAGCAATTGCTCACCGATGTCTGGCAGAAAACCAAGAAGACCGTCGTCTACATCACGCACAACGTCTCCGAGGCGGTCTTCCTCGGCGACAAGGTGATCGTGCTCAACGCGCATCCGGGGACGGTGAAGACGGAGCTTACGCTCGATCTGCCGCGCCCGCGCGATCCGTTGAGCGAATCCTTCGTGGCGACCCAGCGCGAAGTCATGCGGCATCTGCG
The DNA here is from genome assembly GCA_035549515.1 of Pseudolabrys sp. Taxonomy (GTDB): domain Bacteria; phylum Pseudomonadota; class Alphaproteobacteria; order Rhizobiales; family Xanthobacteraceae; genus Pseudolabrys. The sequence continues at coordinate 9,599 of DASZQT010000073.1, forward strand.
TTCACATTGAGGGGGAACTGACATGCGGAAGTTTGTTCTGGCTGCGATGTTGTCCTGCTTTGCGGTTGCGCCGGCGATGGCGGCGGAAGTGGTCGTGTTCTGTCCGGGCGCGGTGCAGTCGGTGGTGCGCGACTTGGTGAAGGGCTACGAACAGAAGAGCGGCAACACCGTGAAATTCGTGTTCGGCACCGCCGGCGCGGTCGCCAAGCAGGTGGCCGGCGGCGCCGCCGGCGACGTGGTGATCGCGACCCATGGCGGCCTCGCCGGCCTCGCAAAACAAGGCAAGGTCGACGGCGGCACCATTCGCGATCTCGGCAGCATGGGCGTCGGCGTCGCAGTGCGCCGCGGCGCGCCGAAGCCGGACATCCACGATGTCGATGCCTTCAAGAAGTCGATGCTGGCCGCGCATTCGATCATGTATGCCAACCCGGCCAAGGGCGGGCAGAGCGGTATCCACATCGCCAAGGTGTTCACGGAGATTGGGCTCGAGAAGCAGATTGCATCCAAGGTGCAACTGCGCGATCGCGGACCTGACGGCTTGAAGGAAGTGGCCAAGGGCGAGATCGAAATCGGACTGGGCCAGATCAGCGAGATCCTGGCCAATAAGGATGTCGACCTGGTCGGTCCGTTCCCGGCTGCGATCCAGGGCGCGGTGACGTTCTCGGCTTCCGTGCACAGCGCGGCCAAGGACAAGAAGGCATCCGAGGCGCTGATCGACGCGCTCACGACGCCGGCCGCCAAGGAGAAGTTCAAAGCCGTCGGCTTCACCGTCGATTGAAGAGAGGCCCGGCGGCGCGAAGATGCCGCTGGCGGCCATGAGTGTCTGAAGGGCGGCGACGACAAGCGCTCACGATACGCGAACCATAAGCGGAGGAAACGATGAGCAAACCTATTCTGCCAATTCTGCTGCCAAGACGCGACTTCCTCGGGTTGACCGGCGCGGCGCTTGCCGCCGCGACTTTCGGACCTGGCGCGCGTGCGGAAGGCGCGCCGATCAATTTCGGCTACCAGGCGACGTCCTGGGGCACCATCGGCATGCTGTGCGATTCCCAGGGCCTGTTCAAAAAGGCCGGCGCCAACGTCGCCATCTACAAGTTCGATGGCGGCAAGACCACGCGCGACGCCATGATTTCGGGGCGCGTCGATATCGGCGTGCTCGGCTCGACGCCGTTCGTGGTGGGCGCGGCGAAGGGCGACATGGTCGCAATCGGCATGTGCATGTATGCCGGCAAGGCCGATGCCATCGTTGCGGGTAAGAAATCCGGCATCAAGTCGATCGCCGAACTCAAGGGCAAACGCGTGGCTTCGCAACTCGGCTCCGCCACCGACAATGCGTTTCAGGAGAAGATTCTGCCGAAATACGGCCTCACGCGCGCGGATGTGCAGATCGTCAATATCCCGCACCAGAACCATCTGGCCGCCGTGATATCCGGCTCGGTCGACGCTTTCGCCGGTGTCGAGCCGTTCCCGTCGTTGGCGGAAGTGGAGGGGATCGGCAACGTCATTGTCGATTACTCCGATTTCGACATCCTGCCGGTCATCATCACCGCCAATCGACCGGTGGTCGAGAAGCGGCGCGCGGAAGTTGTCGCGCTGCTGCGTGGATGGCTGGCCGGCGTGAAGCTGTTCCAGACCCAGCCCGACAAGGCGAAGGAAATCGTCTTCACCTTCTTCAAAGACCAGGGCTTTACGGTGAGCGAGGCGGTGGTCCAGCGCATGCTGTCCAAGCTCGATGTGACGCCGACCTTCAAGCCGGGCCTGCGCGAATATCTCGACGACGAGGCGAAGCTGCTGATCAAGCGCAAGTCCATCGCGGCGGTTCCGGACTGGAACAAGGTCCTGATGGCCGATCTGATGCAGGAAGCCATGAAGGCTTAAGGCCGGGACACCGCATGCCACCGATCAAGACCATCGCCTTCATTGGGCTGGGCAACATGGGTGCGCCCATGGCCGCACGATTGGCGGCCAAGGGATTCGCTTTGACGGTCTACGATCGGCTGGAAGATACCGCGCGCACCTTCGCCGCCGCGCATGGCGGGGTGCGCGTGGCGGCGAATGCGGCGGATGCCGGCAAAGGCGCCGATGCCGTCATTACCATGTTGCCGAGCGACGCTGCCGTGCGCGAGGCCGTGCTGGGCGAAGGGCTGGCGCGCGCGCTCGCGCCTGGCGCGGTCGTCATCGACATGGGCACGTCCAACCCTTGCGCCACCGTCGAGACCGGTCGGGAATTGGCGGCGCGCGGCATCGGCTTTGTCGATGCGCCGGTAATGGGGGGCGTGGTCTTCGCGAAGGACGGCACGCTCGATGTGATGGCGGGCGGCGCGGAGGTGGACATCGAGCGTTGCATGCCGGTGTTCCTGGCGGTCGGCCGTCAGGTGTTCCGCTGCGGCGAACTGGGTTCAGGCCATGCGCTCAAGGCGCTGGCCAATTATGTGAACGCGGGCGCGCTGGTGAACCTGATCGAGGCGCTCGCCATCGGCCGCAAGTTCGGACTTGCCACCGACATGATGGCGGACGCGCTGCTGCAAATGTGCACGGGGCGCCAGCATCCGCTCGAGAAGAAGGTGATCCCGCAAGTGCTCACGCACAAATTCGCCACCGGCATGGCGCTGGGTCTTATCGCCAAGGACGTGGCGATCGCCGCCGATTTCGGCAAATCGATCGGCGCCGTCACGCCGCTTGCCGACCGGGTGCTTGAAATCTGGCGCAAGGGCGAAGCCGATTTCGGCCCGCGCGCCGACCAGACTGAAATTGCCCGCCTATGGGAAGAAGGCAATGGCGTTAAACTGTGACAACCAAGGGAGGATACCATGAGTGAATTCTCACTGCATCGACGCACGTTCCTCACGCTCGCGGGCGCGGGGCTGACCGCCGCGGCGTTCCCCAAGGGTGCACTTGCCGAGGGGCAGGGGGCAGGCGCGCCGCTCAATTTCGGTTTCCAGAACACGTCCTGGGGCACCATCGGCATGATCGCGGAGTCGCAGGACCTGTTCAAAAAGGCCGGCGCCAACGTCAAGATTTTCAAGTTCGACAGCGGCAAGACCACGCGCGACGCCATGATTTCCGGCCGCATCGATATCGGCGTGATCGGCGCGACGCCGTTCGTGATCGGTGCCGCCAAGGGCGAGCTGGAAGCGATCGCAATCGCGCTCTACGGCGCAAAGACTCTGTCGGTGGTCGCCAGTGCCAAGTCCGGCATGACCTCGGTGAAGGATCTCAAGGGCAAGCGGGTCGGCTCGCAGCTCGGCTCCGCCACCGACTTTGTGTTCCAGAACAAGATCCTGCCGAAGTTCGGCCTGTCGAAGAACGACGTGCAGGTGATCAACGTCACCTTCCAGAACCATGTCGCGGCGCTGGTCGCGGGCTCCATCGATGCCTTCGCCGGCGTCGAGCCGTTCCCGTCCGTCGCCGAGGTCGAGGGCATCGGCAAGGTGCTGGTCGACTACAGCGACTTCGATTTGCAGCCGATCATCCTGGCCGCCAACAAGTCGGTCATCGATAGCAAGCGCGAGGCGGTGATTGCTTTCCTGCGCGGCTGGCTCGCCGGTGTAAAGGAATTCAACAGCCAGCCGGATGTCGCCAGCGAAATCGTGCTCAAGCACTTCAAGGACCAGGGCTTCTCGGTCAATGACAAGGTCATCAAGCTGATGCTGTCGAAGATCGACGTCAACCCGAACTTCACCCCGGCGCTCAAGACCTATCTGGACGGGGAGGCGGCTCTGCTCTTGAAGCAGAAGAAGATCGCCGCCGCGCCCGATTGGAACACGCGGCTCGACAGCGCCCTGCTGGCGGCCGCCGGCGCCAAGACCTGACAAGGCACGCCATGCGACGGGCACTTGGTATCGCGCTGCCGCTGATGACTTTCGCGGTCATCGCGGCGGCGTGGCAACTGCTGGCGACCTTTGGCGGCTTCCCTCCGAAGCTGGTGCCCGGTCTCGGCGATATCGCGGCAACGTTTGTGCGGCTTGCGGGCAACGGCGTGCTGGCCGCCGCCGCCGTGGCGACGCTTTACCGGCTCGGCGTCGGGTTTCTGTTGGCCGCCGTCATCGGGCTGGTGGTGGGTATCGCGATGGGGCGACGGCAGTGGGTGGAAGACACGCTGCTGCCGATCGTCACGTTCCTTTATCCAATCCCGGGGCTGGCTTACGCGCCTTTGTTCGTGCTCTGGTTCGGGTTGGGAGACGTGCCGACCATGCTTCTGGTCGGCGTGTCGTCGTCCTTCACCATCATCATTAACACCTGGAAGGGCGTCAAAGCCGTCAAGCCGATCTGGCTGCGCTCGGCCGAAGTCATGGGGGCGCGCGACAGCGACATGTTTTGGCGCGTGGTATTGCCGGCGGCGTCGCCGTACATCCTGGTCGGGATGCGGCTCGGGCTGGCGCAGGCTTGGCGCATCCTGATCGCGGTCGAGATGCTGATGTCGGTGCAGCGCGGGCTGGGCTGGATGATCTTCGGCGCGCAGACCTTCCTCAACACCGATGTCATGCTGGCGACCATCGCGCTCATCGGCATGATCGGCATACTGCTCGAGAAACAGGTTTTCGCGCGCATCGAACGCTTCACCGTGGTGCGCTGGGGCATGGTGGCGGCATGAAGCGGAAGAATTCATGGATTGCCTTCGCGCGCGGGCTTGCCGGGATCGTGGCGGTGCTCGCGATCTGGGAAGGCTTTGCGCGCAGCGGCCTTTATTCCACCGCCATGACCCCGCCGGTCGAATCGGTCGGGCGCATCCTGTGGCAAATGATCGAAGACGGCACCTTGCCGCTGAATGCGCTGGCGACGTTGGTGCGCGTCTTCATCGGCCTCGCCGTTTCATTCGCGATCGCCGTCCCGCTCGGCGTCTTGATGGCGCGTTCATGGGTGGCCGAACGCATCTTCCTGCCGGCGCTGAGCGTGATGTTGCCGATTCCCTCGCTCGCCTGGGTGCCGCTGTTCATCCTGTGGTTCGGCATCGGCGATTTCGCCACCATCCTGGTGGTGGTCTATGCCGCGTTCTTTCCGCTGGTCTATAGCGTGTGGACCGGCGTGCGCGCGGTCAATCCGATCTGGCTGCGTTCGGCCATCGTGATGGGCGCCGACGAGACCACGCTGTTCCGCAAGGTGATCTGGCCGGCCGCGATGCCCTATGTCATCACCGGCCTGCGCCTTTCGTTCGGCCGCGCCTGGATCGGGGTGATCGGCGGCGAACTGCTGGCCAGCCCGAAATTCGGGCTTGGCGAGATCATCTTCAACGCCAAGGAATTTCTCGACGCCGGTGTGATGCTGGCGACGCTGGTGGGCATCGGCGCCATCGGCGTGTTGTTCGAGCGCTTTGTCTTCCAGACGCTTGAACGGGTGACGGTGCGCCGTTGGGGCATGGTCGCGGGCTCGAGCGGCTGAGCGGCCGACCGGCTAACGCGGCGAGGGGACGAGGCCCTTGTGGCCCCGTCCCCCGGTCGGTCATCTTCCGGCGGTAGCCGGCCTTACTTGAGTTTGTGGCTCGTATTCTTCACGACATTGACCCACTTGGTGATTTCCTTGTCGATGAAGGCGGCGAATTCCGGCGGCGACATCGGCATCGGCTCCGAACCCAGGGCGCGAATGCGCTTCACGGTTTCCGGGTCCTTCAGCGCGGCGACAAAGGCGGCGTTGAGCTTTTTGACGACCTCGGGCGGAGCGCCGCGCGGCGCGATGATGCCGAACCAGCCGGTCGACTCGAAACCGGGCAGGCCCGATTCGGCGAAAGTCGGCGTATCCGGCATCAGGTAAAAGCGCGAGGTCGAGGTCACCGCGATGGCCTTGATGGCTTTCGCGTCGAGCGCCGCCTTGGCCGACGGCGGATCGACGATGCCGAGCGGGACGTGATCGCCCATCAGATCGTTCACGACCGGCGCGATGCCGCGATAGGCCACCAGCGGCGCCTCGATCTTGGCATCCTGCAGCAGCATTTCGGCGGTCAGATGCATCAGCGTGCCGTTGCCGCCGTGGCCGATCGAAATGCCCGGGCTGGATTTTGCCGCGGCGATCACATCCTTCAGCGAATTGCCGGGAAACTTGTTCGAGGCAGCGAGAATGAAGGGCGAGGAGGCGAGCCCCGTGATCCCGACCACATCCTTCTTGGGATCGTAGGGCATCGCCTGCAGGCCGAGATTGGTGCCGAGCGCCCCGGCGCCGCCCAGTCCGATGACGTAGCCGTCTGGCGCCGACTTGGAGACATATTCGATCGCGATCATGCCGCCGGCGCCCGGACGGTTCTCCACAATGAGCGTCTGGCCGAGCTGCTTTTCGACGAAGGGCTGCACGATGCGGGCGATGGAGTCGCTGCTGCCGCCGGGCGGGAAGCTGACGATCAACCTGATCGGGTGGTCCGGATAGGCGCTCCAGGCCGGGCCCGCGGCGGCGACGGTGCCGGCCGCGGCGACCAGCAGCGCCGAAAGGGTCTTGGTGAAGCCTCGCATGATGTTTCCTCCCATTGGCTTTCCGTTTGTTGACGCTTGTTAGCACGCCATTCGCGACGACAGCTAAGCCCGTGCTTGCGATCTCATTTCGTGCAGCGCTCTCGGCGGCTCGTGCGTGGGTGCGCGCGTTAATTGACTGGCGCGGACCATTATGAAAGGGTACCTGATATAAGGCAACCTTCTATTCGACGGGTTGCCGGATCGGGAAGGCAAGGGAGGCAGATTCGATGGCAGGGCAGGACGGCGCCGCGCAGGCCGCAATTCCCGGTGGAGACAACGTCAAGGTCGAGTTCGAGGACGGGATCGCCTGGGTCAAGCTCAATCGGCCGCAGAAGCGCAACGCCATGAGCGTCGCGCTCGCCACCGAGATGAACGAGGTGCTCGACGCCCTCGAGCTTGACGACCGCTGCGGCGTTCTTGTTCTGACCGGCGAGGGCGAGGCGTTTTCCGCCGGCATGGATCTGCGCGACTTCTTCCGCGCCACCGACAAGAAAAGCGACCTCGAACGCCATCGCGCCTATCGCGAGACCCGCAACTGGCAGTGGCGCAAGCTGATGTTCTACGGCAAGCCGACCATCTCCATGGTCAACGGCTGGTGCTTCGGCGGCGCGTTTACTCCGATGATCTGTTGCGATCTCGCCATCGCGGCGGAGGAGGCGGTCTTCGGTCTGTCGGAGGTCAATTGGGGCATCATTCCGGGCGGCGTCGTGCCGAAAGCGCTGTCGACCTTGGTCAACGACCGCAAGGCGCTCTATTATGTCATGACCGGGGAACAGTTCGACGGCCGCGTCGCGGCCGAACTCGGGCTGGTCAATCAGGCCGTGCCGCTGGCCAAGCTCGTCGAGCAGACCCGCACGCTCGCCAAAACCTTGCTCGGAAAAAATCCGGCCGTGCTGCGCGCCACCAAGCTGTCGTATAAATATATCCGCGAGATGACCTGGGAGGAGGCAGCCGAATATCTCACCGCCAAGAACGACCAGACCGCTTTTGTCGATCCCGAGCGCGGTCGCGAGCGCGGCATGGGTGAGTTCCTCGACACCAAGACCTATAAGCCCGGCCTCGGCAATTACCCGCGCTAAAGCCGCCAGGGTTTCGTCGCCAAACGCCCAAGGGATCAAGAGCCAGAGCGAGATGGCTGAGACGGCAATGCAGAATGCGCCGGAACGCTCGTCGATCGAGCGCCTGCTCAATCCGACGTCCGTGGCGATCGCCGGCGTCTCCGCGACGCCCGGCTCGCTCGCAGGTATCGTGCTCGACAACCTGCGCCGCTTCGGCTTTTCCGGCGCGCTGCACCTGATCCATCCGACCCGCGATGAAGTGCAGGGCATCGCTTGCGTGAAGAACGTGCGCGATCTCCCTTACGGCATCGATTGCGTTGTGCTCGCAATTCCGGCCACGGGCGTGCTCGATGCCGTGAAGGGCTGCGCCGAGCGCGGTGTCGGCGGCGTCGTCATCTTCTCCGCAGGATTCGCCGAGCTCGGTCCCGCCGGCAAGGCGGTGCAGGACGAGATAGCGGCCATCGCGCGGGCAAGCGGCATGGCGATCGAAGGGCCGAATTGCCTGGGCTATGTGAACTACGCCGACAATATCTGCATCACCTTCTCGATCACCGAACCGCGCCCCTTGAGCGGGCCCGGGATTGCCATCGTGTCGCAGAGCGGCGCCATGGCGACGGTGGTGCGGGCCGGCCTCGAAAGCCACGGTCTGCCGGTATCGGCCGCGGTCTCCACCGGCAACGAGGCGGCCAATGGCAGCGAGGATTTTCTCGAATATCTGCTGTCGTCACCGCAGACCCGCGTTGTCGCCATGGTGGCCGAGCATTTCCGCAATCCGCAGCGCTTCCTGGCGCTGGCGAAGCAGGCGCGTGCGCGCGGCATCGTGCTGGTGCTGTTGCATCCGGGTCGTTCAATGGCCGCGCGGCAATCGGCGCAGACGCACACCGGCGCGCTGGCCGGCGACTATGCCGTCATGCGCACGCTGGCCGAGCGGCAGGGCGTCATCGTCGTCGACACACTGGAAGAACTGATCGACCTTGCCGACTGCGCCTTGCGCTGCAAGCGGCGGCCGCATGGCGGCGTCGGCATTCTCGGGGAATCCGGCGCCTACAAGGCGCTCGCGCTCGACTACTGCGAGTCGATCGGCGTCGATTTGCCGCAGCCTTCGGGCGAGGCCGCCGCCGCGCTCAATGCCATTGCGCCCGGCCTGATCGTGTCCAGCAACCCGCTCGACCTCACCGCGCAGGGCCTGGTCGATCCCAGCCTATACGGGCGCGCGCTCGGCGCGCTGCTGGCCGATCCGAACTGCGGCAGCGTGCTGGTGACCATCATCCTGTCGAACGAGAAGCTCGCGCAGCGCAAGATGCCGCCGGTGATCGAGGCGATGCGGCGCTATACCGACACGCATACCGTGGTCTTTGCCATGCTGGGTGAGGATGCGCCGATTCCGGCCGCGATGATCCAGGAAATCCGCGATGCGGGAATTCCGTTCTTCCGTTCGCCCGAGCGCGCCTTGCGCGCGCTGGCGCGCTTCACGGCCTGGGCCGAGGCGCTGCATGAAACCGCGCTCGCGCTCGCCCCGGCGCGCGCCCAGCAGCTCACCTCAGGCGTCATTCCCGAATATGCCGCCAAGGACATTCTCGCGCGGGCAGGGCTCGCGATGCCGCGGCGGCGCTTAGTCACCGATGTCGAGGGCGCGCTGAGCGCCGCGCGCGAACTCGATTATCCGGTCGCGCTCAAGGTTCAGTCGCCGGCGCTCTCGCACAAGACCAATGTCGGCGGCGTCATTCTCGCCCTGAAAGACGCGGACGATCTGCGCGCCGGTTGGGAGCGCCTGCACGCCAATCTGGCGAAGGCCGCGCCCGGCGTCGCCATCGACGGCGTGCTGGTCGAGGCCATGGCCGGCAAGGGGCTCGAACTGATCCTCGGCGCGCGCCGTGACCCGGACTGGGGGCCTGTGCTGGCGATCGGCCTCGGCGGCATTTTCACGGAGCTTCTCAAGGACGTGCGGCTGATGCCGACCGACCTGACCCGCGCCGAGGTCGAAAAAGCGCTGCGCAGTCTCAAAGGTGCCGCGTTGCTCGATGAATTCCGCGGCACGCCCGCGCGGGATATCGATTCCGTGGTCGATGCCATCATGGCGCTCGCCGCCTTCATCGCGGCGCATCCGGAAGTGCGCGAGATTGACATCAATCCGCTGATGGTTTTTGCCAAAGGCGAGGGTTGCCTCGCGCTCGATGCCCTGATCTCATGCCAATAGCGGCGGAGGCCGCGCGAAAGCCATGCCCGGGAAATCACCTCATATCCTCATCGCCGGCGGCGGCATCGGCGGACTGACCACGGCGCTGGCGCTGCTGCGGCGGGGCATCGATGTCGATGTCTACGAGCAGGCGCCCGAACTGCGCGAAGTGGGCGCCGGATTGCAGATCGGGCCGAACGGCTCGCGGCTCCTGATTGAACTGGGCTTGCGCGAACCGCTCGAAGAAGTCGTGTGCGAAGCGGCGCGCAAGGAGGTGCGGCTCTGGAACACGGGCCAGACCTGGAAACTGTTCGATCTCGGCCGCGACTGCATCGAGCGCTTCGACGCGCCGTATTGGTGCGTGCACCGCGGCGACATCCACAATGTGTTGCGCGACGCCGTTTTGGCGCAAAAGCCCGACGCCATCCATTTGAGCCGGCAGGCGACGGGCTTCACGCAAGGCCGCGACGGGATCGTGCTGCATCTCGGTGGCGGTCATCCCGACGTGCGGGGCGATGCGATCGTCGCCGCCGACGGCGTGCACTCACGCTTGAGAGAAGCCGCCGGCATCGTCGACAAGACCTTCTTCACCGGCATCATGGCCTGGCGTGGGCTGGTGCCGGCCGAACGGCTTCCGGAAGAATCGCGCGCGCTGGTCGGCACCAACTGGGTCGGCCCCGGCGCGCATGTCATCACCTATCCGTTGCGTCGCGGCGAGCTGATGAATTTCGTCGGCGTGGTCGAAGGCCGCGACTGGCCCATTGAATCATGGACCGAGAGCGGCACGCTTGAGGAATGCCTTGCCGACTTCAAGAATTGGCACCCCACCGTGCAGCAGACGATCCGTGGCCTGGACGTGCCGTTCAAATGGGCCTTTGTCGGGCGCGAGCCTCTGACGCGCTGGGCCTTCGGCCGGATGTGCATGATCGGAGATGCCTGCCATCCGACGCTGCCGTTTCTGGCGCAGGGCGCCAATATGGCGATCGAGGACGCGGTGGTGGTCGCGCGCGCCATCGCGGCGAGCCCGCGCGATATCGAAGGCGCGTTGCGGCGGTTCGAGAGCCTGCGCATCGAACGCACCACCAAGATCGTGCGCGGCTCGACCGAGACCGCCAAGCGTTTCCACAATCCGGTCCTGTCCGACCACGACAAGGCGGTCGACTACGTGACGCGCGAGTGGGAGCCCGAGCGGGTGCGCACGCGCTACGATTGGCTGTTCGAATACGATGCCCGCACGGTCGACGTCGCGCCGTCAGGCGCGGCGCCCGCCGCCTCCGCGCAGTCGGCCTGAGCCGCTGGCCGGCCGATGGCAGCGCCATTCAAAGGCCGCCGCGAAGATCTCCGGCTCATCACCGGGCAGGGGCAATATGCCGACGATATGCGCATGCCCGGCACGGCCTTTGCCGCGATGGTGCGCTCGCCGCATGCCCATGCCGAGATCGTGGCGATTGACGGTTCCGCCGCGCGCGCGATGCCGGGCGTGCTGGCCGTGCTCACCGGTGCGGATGTGCGGGCCGATGGGCTTGCGCACATTCCGCATGCGACCGGCAGTTCGAAGGCGGGCTCCGACATTCGGCTTGCATTTCGCGACGGCTCCGAGCGGCTGATCACGCGGCAGTGGCCGCTGCCGGTCGGGCGCGCGCGCTTTGTCGGCGAAGCGGTCGCGATGGTGGTCGCCGAGAGCGAAGCGCAGGCGCGTGACGCGGCCGAGCGCGTGCAAATCGACTGGAAGCCGTTGCCGGTGGTGGTGAGCGCCGTCGCGGCGCTCGCGCCGGGCGCCCCGCTGATCTGGGACCATATCCCGGGCAATCTCGCGCTCGAGGCCGAGCTCGGCGACGCCACGGCGACCAAGGCCGCCTTTGCGCGGGCGGCGCATAGAGTCCGCTTCACGAGCCAGGTGCAGCGCGTCACCGGCGTTCACATGGAGCCGCGTGCGGCCACCGCGCTCTGGGACGAGGCGTCGGGCGTCTGCACGCTGCATGCCTCGCACGGCATCGGCGTCGTGCAGATGCGCGAGGAGATGGCGAAAGTGCTCGGCCTCACGCCCGACAAGGTGCGCGTGATCGCGCCGCGCGATGTCGGCGGCAATTTCGGCACGCGCAACGCCACCTATCCGGAATTCGCGCTGATCGCCTGGGCGTCGCGCCGGCTTGGGCGGCCGGTTTCCCATAGAGCCGACCGCACCGAGGCGTTTCTGTCGGACTTTCAGGGCCGCGATCTGCACATCGACGCGGAACTGGCGCTCGATGCGGCCGGCAACTTTCTGGCCCTGCGTTCGGTCAACACCTCGAACCTCGGGGCCTATACGACCTCCTTCGTGCCGCTCAACAAGGGCGCGCAACTGATGCCGAGCCTCTATCGCATTCCGGTCGGGCATGTGGTGGCGCGCGCGGCGGTAACCAACACACCGGCCACCATTCCCTATCGCAG
>DASZQT010000074.1:0-5657 GCA_035549515.1 Pseudolabrys sp.
CCAGTGCGACCGGTGCGAAATCCTTGTCGGTGTCGTAGGGGAGCTTCGCGCGCAGGCTCGGATTGACCGCATGCGCGAAGGTCGCCATGACCAGCGTGTGGCCGTCCGGCGCTGCCTTGGCGACATATTCGGTGCCGATGACCGTGCCGGCGCCCGGCTTATTCTCGACGATCACCGTGCCGCCGAGTTGCTTGGCCATCTCCTGCGCCAGCGTGCGCGAGATGATATCGGTGCCGCCGCCGGGGGCGAACGGCACGACGATGCGCGTGACCTGGGCGGCGAAATCGTCGGCCAAGGCCGGCGACTTGGCCGCGCCGATGAGCGCGAAGGCGGCGAGGGCGACGGCGAAGAGATAAGCAAAGCGTGAGCGGCGAAGCGTGACGGGCATGTGCGGGCCTCCGGTTTCCAACCTTATTGACGTCTTGGTATGGCACCCACCCTCTAGCACGGCACGGCGGCCGCCGGTCCGCCGCTATTTCCACCTGGTGGAATTGATGGCCGCGCGCTAAACTTGCGCGCATGACAGTCATGACAGCCTTGGGCCGCTCGCCGCGCAACCGCTCGCTCGAACGCGGCATCGCCATATTGCGCGCGTTCCGCCCCGGCACCGAACTGCTCGGCAATGGCGAGATCGCCGAGCGCACCGGCCTGCCGCGCGCCAGCATCAGCCGGCTGACGCAGACCTTAGTGGAAGTCGGCTGGCTCGAGCACGACGCGCGCGAGCGCGCCTATCGGCTGGGCGCGCCGGTACTCACGCTCGGCCACGCCATGCGCTCAGGCTCCTCGGTGTTGCGCGTCGCGCTGCCGCCGATGACGGCGCTGGCGCGCCGCCTGCGCGTCAATGTCGGGCTCGCGGTGCGCGACGGCGACGACATGGTCTATCTCGAATCGGTGCGCTTCAACGCCAAGGGCGCGCAGCGTTCGGTGGTCGCTGGCCAGCGCGTGCCGATCGAACTGACCGCGCTTGGCCGCGCCTGGCTCGCGGTGGCGCCGCCGGCGGAGCGCACCGCGCTGATGGGGCAGTGGCGCGCGAAGCGGCGCACGCGCTGGCGCAAGCTGGAACAAGAGATCGCGGAAGCCGCGACAAGCATTGCGCGCAAGGGCTTTTGCGTCGCCTCCTGGCAGCCACAGGTCATCGCGCTCGCGGCACCGCTGGTGGTCGCGCAGCGTCCAACCCATGTGCTCAATGTCAGCGTGACGACCGAAGCGCCGGTGACGTCGGTCGTGCGTATGCTGGAGCGTCCCCTGCTCACGCTCGCCGGACATCTGCGACAGGAACTCGGCGGACTAGCGGCGTGAGCGGCGCGATCAGATCGGCGTGACGCGCACGGAGACTTCGAGCTTCTGCCCGCCGCCGCCGACGATGACGCCGTCGATCGGCGCCACATCGGCATAGTCCCGGCCGATCGCGAGCACGACATGATCGTCGCCCGCCAGCATGTCATTGGTCGGATCGAGCCCGATCCAGCCGGCCTCCTCGCCGCACCAGGCCATGACCCAGGCATGCATGGCGTCGGCGCCTTCCAGCCGCACGGTGCCGGGCTGCGAGGTGCGCAGGTAACCGCTGACATAAGCGACCGGCAGGCCGAGCCCGCGCATGCCGGAAATCATCACATGCGAAAAGTCCTGGCAGACGCCGCGGCGCAGCGCGAACGACATCGGCGGTGTGGTCGTGGCGGTGGTCGCGCCGAGCTCGTATGTGAACTCGCTCTTGATGCGATGCATGAGATCGACCGCGCCGTCGAGCAGCGCGCGGCCGGCCGGAAAGCTCTCCGCCACGTAGTCGCGGATTTCCGGATCGAGCGACACCAGCCGGCTCGGGAAGAGATAGTGCGCCGGCGCCAGTGGCGACGGATCGGCCGAGGCGAAAGCGGCCTCGCGCACGGCTTCCCAGGCCGGCGTCACCACCGCCTCCGCTCCGCGCTCGACCACGATGCGCGCCGCCACCCGCACCGACAGGCACTCGTGCGGCTCGTCGAGCAGCACGGTGGTAATGCGGTTGCCGAAAAAATCACGGCTCTCGCGCCGTTCGAGCGGCACGGGATCGATTTCCAAGGCGGCGGCGTTGACGCGCTGGCCGGCGCGGTCGATCGGCGTCAGCCGCAGCACGTGGCGGGCATGCGCGACCGGCGCGCCGTAGCGATAGGTGGTGACCTGGCGGATGTCGTAGATCATTCGAGTGGCTCGGAGACCTCGAAGCGCTCGCGCGAGGTGAAATACGCGCTGGCGATGGCGTCGGACAGGCGCATCAGCTCGTGTTCGATGTCGACCAGCATCGCCTCGTCGACCGCGTTGGCATCGGTCGTGCGCAGGCGCGTCGACAGCGCGGTCGCCACCTGCTCGGCCGGCGACAGGCGGCTGTCGTCGCCGCGCTTAGGCAGCGTCGCCAGATGCGTCTCGATGCGGGCGAGCTGATACATCACCGAGCGCGGATTGTTGGGATCGAGCGCAGTGAGGTCGATCACCGGCGGACGCGCCGCCACCATCACATAGCGCAGCCGATAGGTGATCTGGCTGTCGGCGAGTTCGAGCAGACAGTCGAGCGCGGCATCGACATCGCCGCCGAACGCGAACTGGCGAATGAAGCGGCAGGTCGCCAGCGCGCGCTCAAGCCGGTAGCCAAGCTCGAGGAAGCGCCAGCCGTGCAACTGGCTCATGTTCTCCTGCGCCAGCCCCGCGAACGAGGCAATGATGCGCAAGGCCCGATTGACCCGCTCGAACAGCGCGCTTTCCGTGGGCGCCTGCTCGAAAGGCGTCTCGATCAGCTCCGTCAGTTCGGTTAACGCGTGCCAGGCATCGGGCGAGAAGCGATCGCGGATGACCGAGGCGGCGCCGCGCGCCGAGCGCGCCAGGGCGGGCAGCGCGCCGTAAAGCTCGTTCTGTTGCATGGCCGCGGCGGCGATCGCGGCCGGCCTTGTGTCGAGCATGTCGGCCGGCACCGCGTCCCAGGCGCCGAGCAGCGAAGCGATGCGCGCATTGACCTGCGACAGCGAGTCGTCGGCTTCCGCAGCGCGGTTGATGAGCGCGCGCACCAGGCGGAACGTCGCTTCGGCGCGCTCCATGTAACGGCCGAGCCAGAACAGATTGGCGGCGGCGCGGCTCGGCAGCGCACCGGTGGTGCGGCTGATGGCGATGCGATCCGGCGTTGGCAGCAGCGTGACTTCCGCCACCGGCTTTTCCGACAGGACCCAGGCGTCGGCGGTGCGGCCGCCATGCTGCAAGGTGATGACGCGCGCGTCCGCCTCATTGGCGATGCGCACGAAGCCGCCGGGCATCACGCGCCAGCCCTCGGCGGTGCGCGCCAGCATCAGCCGCATGATGAACGGCCGCGGCACCAGCGCGCCATGCTCCCACACCGGCGTGGTCGACAGCGTCACGGCCTCCTGCGCCACGAAATCGACGCCGCGCCGGCCGATCTCCTCGACCAGCTTGCGCCGGGCCTCGGCGTCGAGATCGCGGCCGAGCACACTGGGTCGCGCGATATGCGCGGGCAATTCGCCTGGGAAGGCGGCCGCGATGACGAGTTCGTCGAGCCGGCCCAGCGTGTCGGCACGCACCTCGGCATCGCCAAGCCACCAGGTCGCGACGTTGGGCAACATCAACTCGCGGCCGAGCAGCGCCGGCGCCAGAGCCGGCAGGAAGCTCAGCATGGCGCGCGCTTCGACCAGGCCGGAGCCGAGCGAGTTCGCCACCACCACGGTGCCGTCGCGCACCGCCTGCACCAGACCGGGCACGCCGAGGCGCGAGCGCACGTCGAGCTCGAGCGGATCGGCAAAATCCGAATCAAGGCGTCGCAGCAAAACTTCGGCGCGCTTGAGGCCAGAGACGGTACGGATGAACACGCCGTCGTCGCGCACCACGAGGTCCTCGCCCTCGACCAGCAGGAAGCCGAGATAGCGCGCGAGATAAGCGTGCTCGAAATAGGTCTCGTTCAGCGGGCCCGGCGTGAGCACGCAGACGCGCGAATCGTCCTGGCGATTGAGCGAGGACAATTCCATCTGGAATGCCTGGAAGAACGGTGCCACGCGTTCGACGCCCAAGGCGCGGTAAATGTCGGGCATGGCGCGGGACAGCGCGAGCCGGTTCTCCAGGGCGTAGCCGGCGCCTGACGGCGCTTGCGTGCGATCCCCCAGCACCCACCAGCGTCCGTCCGGCGAACGGCCGACATCGACACCGTAGAAGCGCAGATGCGCGCCGCCCGGCGGTTCGACGCCAACCAACGGACGCAGGAATTCCGGATTGCCCGCGACCACCGCGGCCGGCAGCCGGCCATCGCGCACGAGCTGCGCCGGGCCGTAGAGATCGGCGAGGATCGCCTCCATCAGCTCGGCGCGCTGAACGAGTCCCGCCTTCAACTCCTGCCATTCGGTCGCTTCGATGATGAGCGGCACGTGGCTGAGCGGCCACTGCCGCGTGGCGCCGACCGGGTCCTCGTAGACGCGATAAAACACCCCGGAATCGCGCAGGTTACGGTCGGCGGCGGCGAAACGGCGATTGACCTCCTCCGGCCCGAGCCGCGCCAGCATGGTGAGGAACCCCCGCCAATGCGCGCGCACATTGCCTTCGGCGTCGACCATCTCGTCGAAATGCCGCGGCTGCAGGCAATGATAGCCTGCTAGCAGCGGTTCGAGCTCATCGCCATCGGCGGCGGCGCTGTCGAGGTGAGCCATCGGTCGTCAAGGCCTCGGCGGACGTCGCAGATCGAGTGTGGTCGGGTATTCCAAGGAGCGTTCTTCCGCGGCAATCGTAAAGGGGCCGGGAGTGTGCCCGCGCGGTTCGAACCGAGCAAGCCGTCGCGCCTGCGCCTCGTAGGAATTCACCGGGAAAGTCTCGTAATTGCGGCCGCCCGGGTGGGCGACGTGATAGACGCAACCGCCGAGCGAACGGCCGTTCCATTCATCATAGAGGTCGAAGGTGAGCGGCGTTTGCGCGGGGATGGTCGGCTGCAACGCCGAGGCGAGCGACCAAGCCTTGAAGCGCACGCCGGCAACGAACTCGCCGCTCCTGCCCGTGGCGGTGAGCGGCACGCGCCTTCCGTTGCACGTCACGGCATGACGCGCCGCGTTGAACCCGTTCACCTTCACCTGCAGGCGCTCGACCGAGGAATCGACGAAGCGCGTGGTGCCTCCGCCAGCGCTCTCCTCGCCCAGCACATGCCACGGCTCAAGCGCCTGGCGGATTTCCAATGTGACGCCGGCCTGCTCGATCGCGCCATAAAACGGAAAGCGGAATTCGCGCTGCGCATCGAACCATCCCGGATCGATATCGTAGCCGGCCGCGCGCAGGTCGCCGAGCACATCGAGGAAGTCGGCCCATACGAAATGCTCGAGCATGAAGCGGTCGTGCAGCGCGGTGCCCCAACGCACGATCGGGCCATGCTGCGGCGCGCGCCAGAACCACGCGGTCAGCGCCCGCAGCAGTAATTGCTGGGCGAGGCTCATGCGCGCGTCGGGTGGCATCTCGAACGAGCGGAATTCGACCAGACCGAGCCGTCCGGTCGGACCGTCGGGCGAGAACAGTTTGTCGATGCAGATTTCGGCGCGGTGCGTGTTGCCGGTAACGTCGACCAGGAGATTGCGGAACAGCCGGTCGGTGAGCCAGGGCGGCGGCGGCTCGCCTTCGCCCGGCGACGGCACGAGACTGCAAGCGATGTCGAG
>DASZQT010000075.1:0-6392 GCA_035549515.1 Pseudolabrys sp.
TTTCCCTACGGCCTGCCGAAAGGCATGGAGGGGCTCGTCTTCAATACGCGCCGGCCGATGTTTGCCGACATCCGCGTGCGCCAGGCGCTGCTTCATCTGTTCGATTTCGAGTGGATCAATCACACCTATTTCTTCGATCTCTACAAACGCACCGCGAGCTATTTCGACGGCTGCGATCTCTCCGCCCACGGCGTTGCCGCCAGTGCGCGCGAGCGCGAATTGCTTGCGCCGTTTGCGGGCGCCGTGCGCCCCGACATCATGGAGGGCACGTGGGTGCCGCCGAAGACCGACGGCTCGGGACGCGACCGCCAGGGGCTGCGGCACGCCTTCGCGCTGTTCAAAGAGGCGGGCTATGCGCTGAAAGGCACCGCACTGACGCACGTCGCGAGCGGCCGGCCGCTGTCCTTCGAGATTCTCACCACCACGCGCGACCAGGAACGGCTGGCGCTTGCCTTCGTGCGCAGCCTGAAACGCGCGGGCATCGAAGCCAATGTGCGCAGCATCGACGCCACGCAGTTCGAGCGCCGCCGTATCGCGTTCGATTTCGACATGATGCAGTACCGCTGGGAGCAGTCGCTGTCGCCCGGAAACGAGCAGCTTTTCTATTGGGGCTCGGAAGCTGCCGATCAGCAGGGCACCCGTAACTACATGGGCGTCAAATCGAAGGCGGTCGATGCGATGATCGCCGCGCTGCTGAGCGCGACGACGCGCGAGGATTTCGTCGCCGCCACGCGCGCGCTCGATCGGGTGCTGCTGTCCGGCTTCTATGTGATCCCGCTTTACTATCCGCCGGTGCAGTGGGTCGCGCGCTGGACCAGGATCGCACACCCGGAGCGCACCTCGCTCTACGGCTATCTGCCGGAGACCTGGTGGGCGAAGGATGTCGCGCCGTGAGGGGCAAGCGATGATCCTCGGCGATAGCGACTATTCCGGCACGAGCCGCGCCACGCTTGACGACCTGTTCCGGCGCGCCGGCGTGCGCCACGCCGACCGGCTCGCGCTCGTCGATCCGCCCAACCGCGCGGCATTCATCGGCGGCGCGCCGCGCGCGCTCACCTTCGCGCAGGCCGACCGCGCCATCTCGGCGCTCGCCGCGCGGCTGTGCGGGCTCGGCCTCTATAGCGACACGGTCGTCGCGATCCAGCTTGCCAATACGGTGGAGAGCGTGATCGCGCTGCTCGGCGTGCTGCGCGCCGGCATGATCGCGGCGCCGATCCCCCTCTTGTGGCGGCAGAAGGACATGATCGAAGCGCTCGGGCGCGTGGGCGCGCGCGCCATCATCACGGCGCCGCGCATCGGCGCCTGCACGCATACCGAGATCGCCATGCAGGTGGCGGCCGAGCTGTTTCCGATCCGCTATGTCTGCGCCTTTGGTGACGAGGTCGGCGACGGCGTCATGCCGCTCGACGACATCTTCGATGCGCCGCAGACCGATCTCCCGCCGCAAGCGCGCCGGCCGGGCAATCCGGCCGCCCATGTCGCGATCGTCAGCTTCGACCGCGATAACGATGGTCCGGTCGCGGTCGCCCGCAACCATCTCGAATTGATCGCCGGCGGATCGAGCGTGTTCCTGGAAAGCGGACTGCCCGCCGGTGCGCCGATCCTGTCGACGATCCCCGTAACATCGTTTGCCGGGCTATCGCTCACGCTGCTGCCCTGGCTGTTGAACGGCGGCACGCTGCATCTGCATCACGGCTTCGATGCCGCTGCCTTCGGCGCGCAGTGCGAGGCAGTGCGCGGCGGCATGGTTGTTGTGCCCGCCTCCGCGCTGGCACCGATCGCGGACACCGCCGCGCTCGACGCCGCCTCGATGATCGCCGCGCTCTGGCGCGCGCCCGAGCGCATGATGTCGGCCTCGCCTTGGCCGGGCGAAGCCGCGCTCATTGATGTCGTGAGTTTCGGCGAAACAGGCTTGATCGCGGCGCGGCGCGGCGCCGACGGCATGCCTGTGCCGCTCCCGCTCGGCCCGGTGCGCCATCCGCGTGGCGCAGCGGACGCCATGGCCAGCGTCGAGACCATGCGAAGCAAAGCCAACACGCTCGCGCTGCGCGGCGCCATGGTGCCGGTGAACCCTTTTCCGCCCGGTGCGGGCATGCCGGCCCTTGCCGTCGACGAGGCGGGCTTCGTCGATACCGGCTATGCCTGCCGTCTCGGCGACGATCCGAAAATGCTGGTCGTCTCAGGACCGCCCGGCGGCTTCGCGAGCATCGGCTTCTACCGCTTCCGTCAAAACGAGTTGGAAGCCGAGATCGCCGCGTTCGATCCCGCCGCCACTATCGTCGCCCTGCCCGACGCGCTGCTAGGCCAGCGCCTCGCTGGCAGCGCGGGCGATCCGGGCGCCTTGCAGGACGACCTGCAACGGCAAGGCGTCAACCCGCTCCTCGCTCACGCCTTTCGCAGCCGCAAGCAAACGGCGGCGTGATCTCCGCTGCACTTAGACTTCGAGCGCCCAGGTCTCCTTGGCCGACGACAACACGATAACCGTTTCCGTGCGCTCGACGCCGGCGACGGACTTGATCGTATCGGACAGCAATTTTTCCAGCGCGCGCGTCGTTCCAACGCGCACCTTGAGCAGGTAATTCCAGGCTCCGGTGACGTGGTGGCATTCCAGAATGGCGGGCGAGGCCTTTATCTTCTTCAGGAATAAGGGCTCCGTCTTCGGATCGCTCCAGGCCACGAAAACAAAAGCCAAGAGGTCCAAGCCGAGCGCCTCGGGCGCCAAGCGGGCCTGGAAGCCGGCGATGGCGCCCTGCGCCACCAGGCGCTTGATGCGGTCATTGAGCGTCGACGCTGGCGCGCCGATCGCCCGGCTTAATTCGGCCAGCGCCAGCCGGTCGTCCTTCTGCAACAGACCCAAGAGCTTGCGATCGATTTCGTCGAGTTGATGCATGTCGTCCCCGGCGCCTCCCCGGCCTTGTTTGTCGCACGATCAGTCTGCCCGATTCCCGCCGATCGCGCGGGCCGACGGCAAAAGCGAACGAGGGGCTGCCGCGCTGCCCAGCCGCAAACGGAAATATTTCATATAGTTACGCCGAGGTCCGCTCATTTTGCGGAGTAATTGTTGTTTTTTCGTAATTTTTATGGTTCCGTGCCGCCACCATTGCTCACGACAACCATTGCCAGAGGGGAGACACCATGAAACTCGCTTTCACGCCGGCGCTCGCCTGCGCGCTGCTCGCCGTGTCGGTTTTCGCCGCATCGCCGGCCTCGGCGGACAACGCCGTCATAAGCTGCGGCGCGCCGATCAAAAGCACCGTCAAGACGCAATACAATCAAGAGTTCACCACGACGTCGACGACCTACGTCAACGTCCCGAAGGCCCTCGTGACGGTCAACGTGCCGAAAGGCCAGACCCAGTGCGTCAAGGTGCGTTTTTGGACCACCCTCACCTGCACGGTCGTGAATGCGAACGACCACTGCTACATCAAAGTCAACGACAGTTTGACGCCGCTCCTCTGGGTCCCGGCCGCTGCGGCCTATTCCTCCGACACCAAAGGGTCCGTGCATGGGTTCGAATGGGCCACGCGGCTGAGCGAGGGCTCCCATGTGCTGCAAATGAAAGCGTCGGCCAACAACGGCACCACCCTCAACATGAGCAGTTGGGTTCTCGACGTGGAGACCGCGAAATAGCACGCCGTCCCGTACGGCGAAGACGATGCGGCCCGGGCGAGGCCGAAGCGAGAAGGGGTAAACGGCTAACCCGGTGTTTCGGCATCGTCGTTGACGCGCTATTAACAAGCGCGCGCTAGGGTAAACTGAAATTCAGTAACCCCCGCGTGCTCCCCCATGTCGCTTCAAGGTCCATTGATCGTGGTGGCCGACCAGCCGGCGGCCGGCCTCATCGAAGCGCTGAGCGCTGCCGGAGCCTTCCCTATCGTCGAAGCCAAATGGACCGATGCGCCGACCGCCTTTGTCGCGGTCAAACCGGCCGGCGTGGTGATCGCGGATCCCGGCCCGCCGCCGTCCGAATCCGCCGCGCGCATGCTGTGCCTGCAGATCGCGACCGTGAACGGCCCGCTGGTGCCGACCGTGGCGCTCGCCGACGACCGGAACGATCCGGCCATCCCGCTGGCGCTGCCGGTCGATGCCGGCCAGCCGCTAGAGACCGTGGTCGCGCGCCTGCAATCCGCCATGCGGGTGCGCGCGCTCCATGCGACGGTATTGCGCCGCATCGAACTTTCGGCCGCGCAAGGCAGCGCGATGCCGCAACTTCCCGTGAGCGATGCGCTCGACGATGCCACCGTGCTGATCGTCGGGCGCGGCCCGCTCTATCCGGCGCTCAGCGTCGCCATGGGCGAGCGCGTCAAGATGATCGGCGCGCTCAGCGTCGACACCGCCACCAAGCACCTGGAGGCGCGCGACATCGACGGCATCGTGGTCGGCGACGGCTTCGCGCCGCGCATGGTCGAGGGCTTTCTGGCGCAGCTTGCGCAAGATGCCCGCTTCCGCGATCTGCCCATCGCGGTGATCGGCGAGGCGCCCGACGGCTTCGGCGAAGCACTGCCCAATATCGATCACGTCGGCGCCGATGCCGAGCGCCTGGTGGCGCGCATGGTGCCGCTGGTGCGCATGCACGCCTTCGAGGTGCGCCTGAAGCGCATGCTCAAGACGCTCGACACCGGCGGCATGTTCGACTGCGAGACCGGCCTGCTTACGCAGGACGCATTCTGCCGCGAACTCAGCAAGGCGGTCGCCGAGGCGGCGGATCGAAGCCAGGCGCTCTCGGTCGCGCGCTTTTCGTTCGACGGACCGCTCGATGAGCGCGCCAGCATGGACGGCGCGCGGCTCGCCAATCGGCTGATCCGCACCATCGATTTCGCCACCCGCGAGGACGACGGCGCCCTCGTCATCGCTTTTCCGCAGAGCAATTTGCGTAGCGCCCACGTGGTGGCCCGCCGCATCGCGGTCGCCCTGAAGAACGCCATGCTTGCGCCGCACCGGGCCCACGAGAAAGTCACCGCGAATGTGACGCTCGCCACCCTCAAGGCCGGCGACACCGTCGACACCCTGCTCGGGCGCGTCATGGGTGACCGCATGGTTGCCGCCGAATAGGCGAAGGCCTAGGATTCCTCCTCCCTCATTCCGCGCCCGGCGCTTACGCGCCGTCCCTGAATGACAATGCCAAGGAGGCCGCCCATGTCTCAGCAAACGCCCGTCCGCATCGACGTCGTCTCCGACGTGGTCTGCCCCTGGTGCTTCATCGGCAAACGCCGACTCGAGAAGGCGCTGGCGCTCCGGCCGGACATTCCGATCGAGGTCTATTGGCACCCCTATTTCCTCAACGACTGGATTCCGCCCGAGGGCATGTCGCGCGAGCAATACCTCACTACCAAGTTCGGCTCGCCCGAGCGCTACCAAGGCATTGCGCAGCGCGTGGGCGCCGCCGCGGCCGAGGAAGGTCTGGTCTATGCATCGGACAAGATGACGCGCCAGCCCAATACGCTCGACTGCCACCGGCTCATCCGCTGGGCCTCCGGCATCGGCAAGGCGGCCGAGATGAAGCAGCGTCTGATGGATTTGTATTTCACCGAAGGCGCCGATCTGACGAACCGTGCCGTGCTGGTCGATGCCGCCGCCGAGGTCGGGCTCGACCCGGAGGACGTAGCGGCGGCACTCGACAGCGATCAGGACATCGAAGCGGTCGCGCAGGAAGCGCAGCAGGCCAAGGAGGCCGGCATCGAGGGCGTGCCCTGCTTCATCTTCGGTGGCAAGTTCGCGGTCTCCGGCGCGCAGGCGCCGGAATATCTTGCGGCTGCCATCGAGCGCGCCGCGCAGGCCGGCGACCAAGCCGCCGAATAGCGGATAGCGTCCATGCAGATTACCGCTGCTGTCGTGCGCGCGCCTTACGCGCCGTTTGCGATCGAGGCGCTCGACCTCAGCGAGCCGCGCGCCGACGAACTGCTGGTCGAGGTGAAAGCCTCCGGCATGTGCGCGACCGACCTGCACGGCCGCGACGGTTATTTTCCCTCAATGCCGTTCCCGGCCGTGTTCGGCCACGAAGGCGTCGGCGTGGTGCGCGCGGTCGGCCCGGCGGTCACCGAATTCAAGCCGGGCGATCACGTGCTGATGGCCTACCCCTGGTGCGGCGAATGCCCGAACTGCCGCAGCCTGCGGCAGAGCTATTGCCTGTCGGTGCGCGAGCTCAAGATGGGCGGCACGCGCACCGACGGCTCGACGCTGCATGCGCAGGACGGCAAGCCGGTCTACGGCGCGTTCTTTCAGCAATCGTCGTTCGGCACTTTCACCATTGCCAACGAGCGCTTCGCGGTCAAAGTACGCAACGATATACCGTTCGAACTGCTCTGTCCCCTCGCCTGCGGCGGCCAGACCGGCGCCGGCGCGGTGCTCAATGTGATGAAGCCCAAGCCGGGCGACAGCTTCGTCGTGTTCGG
>DASZQT010000076.1:0-4013 GCA_035549515.1 Pseudolabrys sp.
CGCGGCCGCGCCAGCGGCACGGTCATGATCTCGGTGACGCGCCCGGCCTTCATCACCACGATGCGGTCGGCGATCAGCACCGCCTCGTCGAGGTCGTGGGTGACGAACAGCACGGTCTTTTTGGTGCGCGCGTGGATGTCGAGCAACTCCGCCTGCAACGACTCCCGCGTCTGCGCGTCGAGCGCGCCGAACGGCTCGTCCATCAAGAGCACGGAAGGGTCGATGGCCAGCGCGCGCGCGATGCCGACGCGCTGCTTCATGCCGCCGGAAAGCTGGTGTGGGCGGCGGTTCTGCGAATCCTTCAGGCCCACCAGTTCGAGATAGCGCTCGGCGGTGTCGCGCAAAGGCGCACCGCGCATGCCTTTCATCTCCAGCCCAAACATCACGTTTTGCAGCGCGGACAGCCAGGGCAAAAGCTCGGCATGCTGAAACACCATGCCGCGATCGTAGCCGCAGCCTTTCACCTCGCGCCCATCGACCGTCACGCGCCCCGCGGTCGAGACATCGAGCCCCATGGCGACGCGCAACGCCGTGGTCTTGCCGCAGCCGGACGGCCCGATCAGTGCGACGATCTCGCCATCGCCCACGGTGAAACTCACGCGGTCGAGCGCCCGCACTTGATGCACAACGCCGTCCACACGCAAGGAAAAGCGCTTGGATACGTCGACGAAACTCACCTCACCCATGCGGGTCTCCGATTTTTCTTGTCATTCCGGGGCGCCCGCTCAATCCGTCACCCTGAGGCGGCCGCGCGAACGCGCGGCCCTCGAAGGGCGACGGCCCGGGCCGTTCATCCTTCGAGGCTCGGCGCGTTCCGCGCCTCGCACCTCAGGATGACGGGTCAAGCACGCCCGCCTTCTTTCGTTAGCCCCGGAATGGCAATGCCTCAATGCCCCGCCCCCGCCAACTTCAACGCCTTGGCGCGGTACTCCGGCGCGGTGATTGATTTCACGTCGATCTTGGCCTTCAGCTTGCCCGCCTTGATGAGCTGCGCCTCGATCCATTCGAGCTTTTCCTCCGGCAGCGGCAGCGTCGGATCGACCGCATGATGTTCGACCGCATCGTCATAGACGAATTCGGCGCGCGGATCGTCCGGCTTGGCATGGGTGATTTGGCGCGTCAGCGCCAGCGTCTCGGCCTTGTGCGTGAGCGCGAAGTTGAGCGCGTTCATCTCGGCGGCGAGGAACTTGACCGCATCGTCGCCGCGCGCGGCCAGAGTCTTGGCGCTCGAGATGATGCACACGCGCAGGAAATTCGGCACCGCGTCGCGGCCGGCGACCAGCAGATGCACATCCTTGGGCGCAATGGGCTGGTACTCGTTCGACACCACGGCGGCATCGACCACGCCGCCGATCAGCGCCTGATAGCGGTCACGGTCGCCGCCAACCGCGGCGAGCTTCACATCCGCGTCGTTGACGCCGAATTTCGCCAGCGCCGAGCGCGCCAGCATGTCGGGCATCGAATTGGGCGCCGACACCGCGATGCTCTTGCCCTTGAGATCGGCCACCGACTTGATCGTGTCCTTGGCATAGATGCCGTGCGGCACCACCACCCAGTGGCAGCCGAGGATGCGCGCGTCGCCGCCGCGCGAATTGGCCGCGAACACGCCCTGCGGGCCGCCTTCGAAACTGTCGAGCTGGCCGGCGATCAGCGCTTTCAGCGCGAGCTGGTCGTCCTTGAACTGCGAAACTTCGAGCTTGAGGCCCTGCTTGGCGGCGAAGTCGCGGGTCGACACCATTAGGAAGATGCCGGCATCGGACTTGGCGTTGATCAGGCCATGGCGCCAGACCTTCTCCTGCGCCGAAGCCGGCGCGATGAGCATGGCGGCGAGCGCGGCAAGCCCCAGTCGTTTGGCGATGGCAGTGCGCATGTCTTGTTCCTCCCTGGGTGGAAAGCGCCTTGTGGCGTCTATTGCTTGGATCGAGACGACTGTACCACGGATTTGGAGCCAGCGAGCCCTCAACTCTGCCGTCATCCCGGCCGAGCGCGGCACGCGCGAGAGCCGGGAACCAGTACGCCGTGTGCGCTCGATCGGCTGCGGAGTACCGGATGCCGGCTTGCGCGGGCATGGCAGCGGACACTCTGCGACAGCCTAACCCGCCGCCAGCCGTCCGCCCCCTGCCCGCGCGGCGCGGATCACGTCGGCGACGGCGGCGTCGTTGTTGGGCGCCATGATATGCGCGCCGGCGACGCCGGGAATTTCAGCAAGCTGAGCGATGGTCTCGACACAGATGCGGCGGCCCTCGGCCAGCGGATCGCTCGCCTGCTCCATGCGCGCGACCAGCGCATCGGGGATGATGGTGCCGAACAGTTTCTCCTTCATCCAGAGCGCCGATTTGGCCGAGCGCAGCGGCGCCACGCCGATGATGAAATAGAGCTTGTCGGCAAGGCCATGTTCCGCCAGTCGCGCCAGATAGCGTCGCACCACGTCCGCATCCATGCAGAACTGCGTCTGCACGAATTGCGCGCCGGCTTCCACCTTGGCGGCGAGCGCCTTCGGCTCCCAGCCGGGCGGCGGGTCGATTGGGTTATCGGCGGCGCCGAGGAAGAAAGGGGCAGAGCCCGACACCTTGCGGCCGCTCGGCAGTTCGCCGGCATCGCGCAGACGGCGCGCGGTCGCGAGCAGGCCGCGCGCGTCGAGATCGAACACCGGCTTGGCGTCCGGCTGATCGCCGGCGCTCGGATCGTCGCCGCGCAACATCAGCAGATTTCGTACACCAGCGGCGGCCGCGGCCATCAGATCGCTCTGCAAGGCGATGCGGTTGCGGTCGCGGCAGGTGAGTTGCAGGATCGGCTCGATGCCCGCCTCGGCCAGCATGGCGGCCGCCATCACGGCCCCCAAATGCGGACGGGCGCCGGCGCCGTCGGTGACATTGACCGCGTCGGCCAGGCCCTTGAGCGGGGCGGCCTTGGCGATCAAGTCGCTGCGGTCGGTGGACACTGGCGGCGTGACCTCGGCGGTGAGCGCGAAGCGGCCGGCCTTGAGCTTTTGTTGCAGGGTTCCTGTCATCGGCACCACGTGGCAAAATTGTGTGGACCTTGCAAGCGCAAGAGTGAAACGCTAGCCGTCATGCCGGGGCGCCCATCGCAGCCCATGGGACGAAGGTGGGCGGACCCGGAACGGCGGGACAGAGAGCCATGTTTCAGATCGCCAAACCGCTCGCGGAAGCGCTCGCGGCCATCACCGACGGTTGCATGCTGGTCGTGCCGCGTGAGGTGGCGGGCGCGCCGATGGCGGCGACGCGCGCGCTGATCAAGCGCGGCGTCAAGCGTCTGCATCTGGTCGCGCTGCCGACCTCTAGTATGCAGGCCGATTTGCTGATCGGCGCGGGGTGCGTCGCGACGCTGGAGACCAGCGCCGTGAGCCTGGGCGAATTCGGCCCGGCGCCGCGCTTTTCGGCCGCGATCACCGGCCGCACCATCGCGATGAAGGACGCCACCTGCCCGGCGCTGCATGCGGCTTTGCAGGCGGCGGAGAAGGGCGTGCCGTTCATGCCGCTGCGCGGGCTGATCGGTTCCGACGTGCTGAAATATCGCGACGACTGGAAGGTGATCGATTCGCCGTTCGGCCAAGAATCCAATGAAGCCGATCCCATCGTGCTGCTGCCGGCGATCAAGCCCGACGTGGCGCTCATCCACGCGCCGATGGCGGACCGCTTCGGCAATGTCTGGATCGGCCGCCAGCGCGAGCTTGCCACCATGGTGCATGCGGCGACGCGCACCGTCGCCACCGTCGAGACGATTCATGACGGCAATCTGCTCGACGATCCTGTCATGGCCGCCGGCACCCTGCCCGGCTTCTATATCGAGGCCATCGCCATCGCCGAACGCGGCTGCTGGCCGCTGCCGTTGCCGGATCGCTACGGCGCCGACACCGAGCACTTGGCTTTGTATGCGAAGCTGGCTGCGACGGCGGAGGGGTTTGCGGAATATCTCGACAGGTATGTGTATGAGAAGAAAGCCGCGTGAATTTTCTTATCCCTCCCCCGCTTGCGGGGGAGGGTGGCGAGCGA
>DASZQT010000077.1:0-7273 GCA_035549515.1 Pseudolabrys sp.
TTCGAGGGCCATAACACGACGCATTTCTCGGTGATCGATCGCGACGGCAATGCGGTATCGAACACCTACACGCTGAACTTTTCCTACGGGCTCGGCCTGGTCGCCGACGGCACCGGCGTGCTGCTCAACAACGAGATGGACGATTTCACCGCCAAGCCGGGCGCGGCCAATGCTTACGGTCTGGTCGGCTATGACGCCAACCTGCCGGCGCCCGGCAAGCGACCGCTGTCGTCGATGACGCCAACTATCGTGCTCAAGGACGGCAAGCCGTTCATCGTCACCGGCTCGCCCGGCGGCAGCCGCATCATCACCGCGGTGCTGCAGGTCATCAGCAATGTGATCGATTTCCATATGCCGATCGACAAGGCGGTGGGCGCGCCGCGCCTGCACGAGCAGTGGCAGCCGGACGAGGTCTATGTCGAGCCGGGCTTCGATCCGGCCGTGCTTGCGGCGCTGAAAGCGCGCGGGCAGAACATCGTGCCCACGCAGCCGCACACCTCGGCCAATTCCATCGCGGTTGTGCCCAAAGGCGAATTCACGCCGCGCACCTTTGTCGGCGCTGCAGATCCTCGCACGCGCGGAGCCACCGCGGCGGGGTATTGAGAGCTTTTGTCATGCCCGGCTTTATGCCGGGCATCCACGTCTTTTGCGGGCGGCGAAAGGCGAAGACGTGGATGGCCGGGACAAGCCCGGCCATGTCGGATACAGGGCCAATTTCGAGATGGACCTGACCGGCCTGCCAACCGAAGCGCCAAAGGCGCGAAGGTTGGAGCGGGCGAAGGGATTCGAACCCTCGACCCCGACCTTGGCAAGGTCGTGCTCTACCCCTGAGCTACACCCGCATCCGGTAGTGATTTGGCCGGTTCCCTAGTCGGGCCGGCCGCCAAGGGGCGTTCTATAGCCACAAGCGGCGGTGCTTTGCAACACCGCTATCGGCCTGCTGGCTAATACCGGTGCTTATGCCGCCGGGGCGCCGGCGGCGGCGCTTCCGCCCGCCCGTAATAGCCGGGCCAGTTCGGGTTCTGCGTGCAGAACCCCCGGTTGCCCGCGATCACGTTCGGCCGGCACTCCTCGATCGAGGCATAGTGGCAATCCCACTGGGCATCGCCCCAGCCCATCGACACCACGGCGCACCAGGGGCCCTGTTGTTGCGCGGGCGCTGGGCGGACGTCGATCAGCATGGCGGCGGTAAAGACAGCCAAGATCAATAATATACGCATCGGTTTCGACCTCCCGGCTCGGGAATGCTAGTGCCCCGTTTCCGAAGTCTGTGATACGTTGCAGCACAGGCTGGCACGAACTTCGGAAACAAAGGGGCACTGGCAAGTCTATGATTCTAGCGCCGCTTTCGATTTGAAGTTCCTAATCGAGTTCGCCGCAAGGGGTGTAGGAATTTCAAACCGGCGGCACTAGTAAACGCTCCGCCGCCCCCGAACGTTGCCGAAATGTCCCAAACACCCGAGCAGTTGTTCGCATATCTCGACCGTCTCGGCATCCGGCATACTACGGTCACGCACCCGCCGCTGTTCACGGTGGAACAGGCGCGGAGCCGGCGCGGCGCGGTTCCCGGCGGGCATACCAAGAACCTGTTCCTGCGCGACAAGAAATCCGCGCTCTACCTGGTGGTGGCGGATGAAGACGCCAAAATCGAGCTCAAGGGCCTGCACCGGGTGCTGGGTGCGACCGGGCGCTTCTCCTTCGGCTCGGCCGACCTGTTGCGCGAGGTCTGGGGCGTCGAGCCCGGCTCGGTGACGCCGTTCGGGGCCATCAACGATACGGAGGGCCGGGTCGCCGTGGTGCTCGATGCCGCCATGATGGAGCACGAGATGCTCAACTATCACCCGCTCCGCAACACCATGACCACCTCGATCGCGCGCGCGGATCTGGTGAAATTCCTGGAGGCCACCGGCCACAGGCCGCGCATCGAGCGCGTCTCCGGCCTGCCGCCCGAGCCGGACTGACTTTCCTCGTCATTCCGGGACGCGCTGAAAGCGCGGACCCGGAATCCATACTCCGAAGCGTTACGGGTCATGGATTCCGGGTTGGCTGGCTTCGCTCGGCCCCCGGAATGACGAAAATGGGAGGCCGACGAACCCGATTGCATTCGCGCTGCGGATGACCATTTAATCCGGACTGGAACCCGAAATTTCGGCCGCTCACGGCCCTTATAAGCGAGGACAGATGCTGCAAGACGGCGGGGCATTGGCGGCGGGAGCCGACGTGGTCAAGGAGACGACCACGAAAGACTTCATGAAGGACGTCATCGAGGAGTCCAAGCGCCAGCCGGTGCTGGTGGACTTCTGGGCGCCCTGGTGCGGGCCCTGCAAGCAGCTCACGCCGGTGCTCGAAAAGGCCGTTCGGGGTGCAAAAGGCAAAGTCAAACTTACGAAGATGAATATCGACGAACATCCGGCCATTCCGGGCCAGATGGGCATCCAGTCGATACCGGCGGTGATCGCCTTCTCCAACGGCCAGCCGGTCGACGGCTTCATGGGCGCGCTGCCCGAGAGCCAGGTCGTCGCCTTTCTGGAGCGGCTGACCAAGGGCAAGGTCGCCCCCGAGGAGCAGGATTTCCTCAAAGCCGCGGACGAGGCGCTGATCGGCGGCGATGCGGCCACCGCGGCCGACATCTACGCCCAGCTTCTCGCGCAGGATTCCGGCAATATCCACGCGCTTGCCGGCCTGGCGCGCTGCTATGTCGAAACCGGCGCGCTCGAACAGGCCAAGCAGACGCTCGCTCTGGTGCCGGAAGCCAAGCGCAACGAGGCGCCGGTCGCCGCCGCGCGCGCCGCACTCGAGGTCGCCGAGCAGGCGCAGTCGCTCGGCCCGCTCGCCGAACTGGAGGCCAAGGTCGCCGCCAATCCGCTCGACCATCAGGCCCGCTTCGATCTCGCGGTCGCGCTCAACGCCAAGGGGCAGCGCGCCGAGGCCGCGGCGCATCTGCTCGACATCATCAAGCGCGACCGCAAGTGGAACGACGACGGCGCGCGCAAGCAGCTCGTGCAGTTCTTCGAGGCCTGGGGCTTCGCCGACCCGGCGGCGGTCGAGGGCCGCAAGAAGCTGTCGTCGATTTTGTTTGCGTAACCGTGTTGCGCTCGTCCCCGCGAAAGCGGGGACCCAGCGCTGGATTCCCATCGCAAGTCGGCTGTAGCCGACTTGCGCACTCTGGGTGGCAGACATCGGGTAAACCCGATGTCTGCGCGCGGGAATGAGCGGGTAAGAGGCCAGCGCCATGCCCATGAACGCCCAATATCGCGGGCCGATCGATCTGCCCGAGGTGATCCCGGTGTTCCCGCTGCCGGGCGCGCTGCTGTTGCCGCGCGGGCAGATGCCGCTCAACATTTTCGAGCCGCGCTATCTCGCCATGATCGACGACTCCCTGCGCGACGGCCATCGGCTGATCGGCATGATCCAGCCCGATCCCGCGCATGGTGGAAAACCGGACAAGCCGGCGCTCTACAAGATCGGCTGTGCCGGTCGCATCACCCAGCTCGCCGAAAGCGGCGACGGCCGCTACCTGATCGAGCTCACCGGGGTCGCCCGCTTCCGCATCGAGGAAGAGCTGCATGTGGCCACCGCCTATCGCCAGGCGCGCGTGACATTCGCGCCTTTCGCGGACGACTTCGTCGCGCGCAAGGGCGAGGACGCGGTCGACCGGAACGCCGTGCTGGTCGCGCTGCGCGCCTTCCTCGAGGCCAACAACCTGAAAGCGGATTGGGACGGCATCGAGAAGGCCCCGAACGAGGCGCTGGTCAACGCGCTATCGATGATGTCGCCCTACGGCACGGCCGAGAAGCAGGCGCTATTGGAGGCGCCCGATCTCAAGGCGCGCGCCGAAATTCTGGTCGCGATCACCGAGATCGAGCTCGCCAAGAAGAACACCGAAGGCGAAGCCAAGCTGCAATGAGCGGCGAGCGCGCATTGCGCTTGAGTCGTCCCGCGTTCGCTCGTCCCCGCGGAAGCGGGGACCCAGCCTTTGCCCAATAAAAGAAACTGGATTCCCGCTTACGCGGGAATGAGCGGTGGGTGGGCGATTTCAACTGAATGCAAATCGCCCCAACTTTCTCAGCCCACCTTGATGTAGGCGTAGCCTTTTCCTTGCAGCGCCGCGACGGTGGCAACGCCCGAGGGCACCAGCCTCACATAAGGCGCTTCCTTGGCGAGCGCCAAATCGAGCTTCAGGCTCTTGAAGGTGATCTTGCACAGATAGACTTCGACGCCGTATTTGGCGAGCGCATCCATGCGCTTGTCGAGTTCGGGATCGAGCGGTGGCTGCTTTTCCCACGGCGTCCCGGCGAGCGTCTTCAGATGGTATTTGACGCCGGCCGAATGCGCGACAATGACGATCTTGGTATTGAGCGGATCGAAGTCGTAGACCGACAAGTGGTTGTTGATGTTGCGCAGCATGGCGCTGTAGCGCGCGTCGTTGCCGAAATCGCAGTGATAGACGCAGGCGACGTCGGTATCCTTTTTCATCTCGGCAAAGCCGAGCTCTTTCGGCAGGGCTTGCGCCGAAACGGTGCCGGCCGCCACCGCGCCGCTGGCGGCGAGCGCGGTCAACAAGTGCCGTCGGTCGATGTCGGTCATTGGCGTTCTCCCAGATTGCGGTCGTTGTTATGCGTGGTCGTCGGTCCACCCCGACGCCGGCCCGCGCGCCTAGTTAGGCATTCAAAAAATGGTATGTAAAGCGGCTGGGGCGCGACGGCGTCCCGCGACGTGCTATAGATCGCCGCGAACTCGCCGGAGCCGCCCATGCCGACCGACCCACCGCACGACCGACCCGCCGACACCGTCGATCCCAAGCTGTTGGAAATCCTGGTCTGCCCGCTCACCAAGGGGCCGCTGGAATACGATGCCGCGCGCCGCGAATTGATCTCGCGCAAGGCCAAGCTCGCCTATCCGATCCGCGACGGCATTCCGATCATGCTGCCGGAAGAGGCGCGGCGGTTGGAGTAAATCGCTGGGCCTTGACCCGTCATCCTGAGGTGCGAGGCGCGGAACGCGCCGAGCCTCGAAGGATGATCGGCCGGGCTGTCATCCTTCGAGGGCCGCCTTCGGCGGCCGCCTCAGGATGACGAGAGAGGACATCTTGAATTCAAAAAGAGGAACCAACCAATGATCAAGATCTGGGGCCGCAACACTTCGTCCAATGTGCAGAAGGCGATGTGGGCGGTGGGCGAGCTGGGGCTCGAACATGAGCGCATCGACATCGGCGGCGCGTTCGGCATGAACAGGGAGCCGAAATACCTGGCGATGAATCCGAATGGCCTGGTGCCGACGCTCGAGGAGGAAGACGGCTTCCTGCTGTGGGAATCGAACTCGATCGTGCGCTATCTCGCGGGCAAGCATGACAAGACCGGCGTGATCGAGCCGCGCGACGCCAAGCAGCGCGCGCTCGCCAGCCAGTGGATGGATTGGCAGCTTTCGGTCGTGGGTCCGGCTATCACGCCGGCCTTCTGGGGCCTGATCCGCACGCCGGCGGAAAAGCGCGACATGGCGGCGATCAAGGCTTCGCAGGAAAAGACCACGACGACGATGCAGATCCTCGATGCGCAGCTCGCCAAAATGAAATTCGTGGCGGGCGACGCCTTCTCCTATGGCGACATCCCGGTCGGCGTGATGTGTTATCGCTATCGTCAGCTTGTGCCCGGCCGGCCGGCGACGCCCAATCTCGACCGCTGGTACGACGCGATCGCCTCGCGCAAGGCGTTCCAGGACCACGTCGGCAGCGTTCCGCTGTCGTGAGACTTCCAATCCCTCCCCCCAAGCGGGGGAGGGATGAAGGCCTATGGCGCGCGGTCCTTCTGTCGCGCTCCCGCTTATTGCGTGCGCGATACCTGCACCACGTAGGCCGACCCACTCTTCTTCACAACCTTCACGGTCACATGGCGTGCTGTGTTGGTGTAGGTCTTGCCGGCGAGAAACTCGGCATTGCCCAGGGCGTAGTTAGGCCAGGTGCGGCCGCCGGAATTGCAGTTCGTCTTATTGTAATCGTTCGGCGTGGCGTCGACCGGCACCGCCCATCCGCTTTGATTGTTGAAATAGCACTTTCCGCTGATCGCGCTGCGGTTCATCTGGACATCGTGGATGATGACGCCGTCGCCGGTGAGGCCATTGTCGAATTGCACGCCGCGGATGCGCGCCTCGATGGTGAGGTAGTGCGCGCTCGAACCGGTGCAGGCCACGCCCTTGTAGCACACCTTGATCATCTTGATGCCCTTGCCGAGTGGCAAGGCGTCGGCTTCGAGCGTGACGGTCTTGGTCGTCTTTGAATTGATCTCGACCTTGTTGGCGGCCGGAATCCAGCCGAGATAGTCCTTATGCGCGGCGATGTAGCCGTCGCCCGGCTCGTCGCAGAACACCGTGCTCGTCGCGTTTCCGCTATTGGCCGACTTGTAGGTGGCGCATTTGACCGACTTCGCGGCGAGATGCGCCATGCTCATCACGTCCCAGGGGCTGTCATAGGCGTAATAGACCCAGCCGGAATGGGGCAGGCCGATGCTGTGGCCCTGCTCGTGCGAATAGGTCGCGGTCTCCTGTCCCCAGGGCGGCTCCCAGGTCGCGCCGTACAGCTTGTTGTTGTAGACAATCGATCCGCCCCAGGCACAGCAATCGAGATCGTTGTTCAAGACGAAATTGATATTGTCGTAGACCGCCAAATTGATGCCTTGCGCCTTGGCCAGCTTCAAACCGTCATTTTGGATGGCGGTGAGATCGGCGCAGCAACTGCTCCAGCCGGTCGGCGTGTAATAGCTGCGCGCATGCGGCAAGGTCAGCCATGTGGTTGGATTCAAACCGCCGACGCCGCCCACGTCGGCCTGCCATTTCAGCTTGCCCCACGAAGTCTTGTTGAAGAAGCCGTTGATGGTTGCCGGAATGGTGGGCTCGTTCGGCGACAACGGGTTCGTCAGATCGCGATAGAACTTGGCCGGATGCGGCTGCTGCGTGTCGCCCTTGAATCTCAGCAGTAGGAACAGCACGCGGCGGGTTCCGCTCACCACCGCCGGCGCGGCACTCTGGTTCGGCGCGAGCGTCATCTGCTCGACGGCAATCCCCGGTTCGCCGGACGGTGTCGGCGCCGAGTGGCCCTGCACCACCACGCTCTTTCCGAAATGCTGGATGGTCGCGTTCTGCTCCGCCGGATCCACCTGCAAGGGAACCGTGGTTCCGTTCGGCAATGCGAGGTTGAATTTAGTGGTTCCGCCGGTGCCGCCCGGCCGCGGATCGCCCCAGATGACATTCAGCGTGCCTTCGAAGCGATTGCCGGTCAGCG
>DASZQT010000078.1:0-24529 GCA_035549515.1 Pseudolabrys sp.
TCGGCGATCTCGCATTCGACCGTCTTGATGGTGACCGGGTTGTCGTCGATGTTGAGCGTGCAGGACGCTTCGCACGGCGCCGGACAGACGCGGCCGGTGACTTCCGGGAAATTGTTGGTCGAGTGCAGGTTGCGCGCGGCCTCTTCCCAGTGTCCGCGATAGACAAGATCGTTCCAGTCCGGAATCTGGTTATTGACCGGACAGCCCGACGGCGCACCCGGAATATGGCTCTCGCCATGACAATAGGGCACGCCGCAATCCATGCAGCGTGCGGCCTGCGCGCGCAATTCGGCTTCCGGCAGCGGAAGCACGAACTCGCGATAGTGTTTGATCCGTTCCGCGACCGGCTCGTACTTGCGATCGTGGCGGTCGATTTCGAGAAACCCGGTGACCTTGCCCATACTTACTCCGCGGCCTGCAT
Organism: Pseudolabrys sp.; assembly: GCA_035549515.1. Taxonomy (GTDB): domain Bacteria; phylum Pseudomonadota; class Alphaproteobacteria; order Rhizobiales; family Xanthobacteraceae; genus Pseudolabrys. The sequence continues at coordinate 422 of DASZQT010000078.1, forward strand.
CGTGGCGGCCTTCTCCTTTGCCATTTCAGCGAGCGCGCGGCGGTACTCGACCGGCATCACCTTCTTGAACAATGGACGATAGCGCTTCCAATCGGCGAGGATCTCGGCCGCGCGCTTGGAGTCCGTGTAGCGCGCGTGATCCGAAATCAATTTGTACAGCCGCGCGGCGTCGTGATTGGTCAAATCGCCCATCACGTCGACGCGGCCATGCGTTTCGAGGTCGTTGTAGGCGCCGTATTCGCTTTCGTTGACGGCTTCTTCTTCCGGCACCGGCTCGAGCTCGACCATTGCCATGTTGCAGCGAGACTTGAACGAACCGTCTTCGTCCAGCACATAGGCGATGCCGCCCGACATGCCGGCGGCGAAGTTGCGGCCGGTATAGCCGAGCACGACCACAACGCCGCCCGTCATGTATTCGCAGCAATGGTCGCCGGCGCCTTCCACCACCGCGACGGCGCCGGAGTTGCGCACGGCGAAGCGCTCACCGGCGACGCCGCGGAAATAGCATTCGCCCGCGATGGCGCCGTACATCACGGTGTTGCCGACGATGATCGACTCTTCCGGCACGACGCCCGAATCCGCGGCGGGACGGATCACGATGCGGCCACCCGATAGGCCCTTGCCGACATAGTCGTTGGCGTCGCCGTCGAGCTCGAAGGTGACGCCGCGCGCGAGCCAGGCACCGAAGCTCTGGCCGGCGGTGCCGGAAAAACGCACATGGATCGTGCCGTCTGGCAGGCCTTCGTGGCCGTAGCGCTTGGCGACCTCGCCCGACAGCATGCCGCCGGCGGCGCGGTTGGTGCTGTTGATGGCGGTCTGCAGCCGCACCGGCGCGCCGCGGTCGAGCGCGGCCTGCGATTCCGCAATCAGCTTGCGGTCGAGAATGTCCTGGATCTTGTGATCCTGCGTCTCGCACTTGTAGATCGCGATGTCCTTGCCCGCTTGCGGCTTCACGAACAGCTTGGAGAAGTCGAGTCCCTTGGCCTTCCAGTGCTCGACCACGCGGCGCTGATCGAGCATCTGCATCTGCCCGATCATCTCATTGAAGGTGCGGTAGCCCAGTTCGGCCATCAGCTCGCGGACTTCCTCGGCGACGAAGAAGAAGAAGTTGATGACGTGCTCGGGCTGGCCCTTGAAGCGCTTGCGCAGCACCGGGTCCTGCGTGGCGACGCCGACCGGGCAGGTATTCAAGTGGCACTTGCGCATCATGATGCAGCCGGTGGCGATCAGCGGCGCGGTGGCGAAGCCGAATTCGTCGGCCCCCAGCAGGGCGCCCACCACCACGTCGCGGCCGGTGCGGAAGCCGCCGTCGACCTGCACGGCGATGCGGCCGCGCAGGCGCTGATAGACCAGCGTCTGATGCGTTTCGGCCAGCCCGATTTCCCACGGGCTGCCGGCATGCTTGATCGAGGTGAGGGGAGAGGCGCCGGTGCCACCCTCGAAGCCGGAAATCGTCACATGGTCGGCGCGCGCCTTGGAGACGCCGGCGGCGACGGTGCCGACGCCGACCTCGGAGACGAGCTTCACCGACACGTCACCGGCCGGGTTGACGTTCTTCAGGTCGTAGATGAGCTGCGCCAGGTCTTCGATCGAATAGATGTCGTGATGCGGCGGCGGCGAGATCAGGCCGACGCCGGGCGTCGAGTGGCGCACCTTGGCGATGGTCTTGTCGACCTTGTGGCCGGGCAACTGTCCGCCTTCGCCGGGCTTGGCGCCCTGCGCCATCTTGATCTGCATCATGTCGGCGTTGACGAGATATTCGGCGGTGACGCCGAAGCGGCCCGAGGCCACCTGCTTGATGGCCGAGCGCATGGAGTCGCCGTTCGGCAAAGGCTTGAAGCGGTCGGCTTCCTCGCCGCCCTCGCCGGTGTTCGACTTGCCGCCGATCCGGTTCATGGCGATGGCGAGCGTGGTGTGCGCCTCGCGCGAGATCGAGCCGAACGACATGGCGCCGGTCGCAAAGCGGCGCACGATGTTCTTGGCCGGCTCGACTTCATCGAGCGCGACCGGCTTGCGGCCGTCTTCCTCCGCCGACTTGATGCGGAACAGTCCGCGGATGGTGGTGAGCCGCTCGCTCTGATCGTTCACGATCTTAGCGAAGGCGCGGTATTGCTCCTGCGAGTTGCCGCGCACCGCATGCTGCAGCCGCGACACCGTATCGGCGGTCCAGACGTGGTCCTCGCCGCGCACGCGCACGGCATATTCGCCGCCGACGTCGAGCATCGACTTGTAGATCGGCGCATCGGAGAAGGCGTCGCGATGGCGGCGCACGGTCTCTTCCGCGATTTCGGCGAGGCCGACGCCCTCGATGCGGGTATGCGTGCCGGTGAAATACTTGTCGACGAAGTCCTGGCGCAGGCCGACCGCGTCGAAGATCTGCGCGCCGCAATAGGACTGATAGGTGGAGATGCCCATCTTGGACATCACCTTGAGCAGGCCCTTGCCGATCGACTTGATGTACTTCTTGACGATTTCCTTATCATCGGCCGGCTTGCCGGGCAGATCGTCCTTGACGGCGGTCAGCACCTCGAAGGCGAGATAGGGGTTGATCGCTTCGGCGCCATAGCCCGCCAGGCACGCAAAGTGATGAATTTCGCGCGGCTCGCCGGTCTCGAGCACAAGGCCGACCGAGGTGCGCAGGCCCTGACGGATCAGGTGATGGTGCACGGCGGCGCAAGCCAGCAGCACGGGAATTGGAATGCGTTCGGCCGAAACCTTGCGGTCCGACAGGATGATGATGTTGCAGCCCTTGCGGACTTCTTCCTCGGCCTTCTCGCACAAGGCATCGATCGCCCAGCCCATGCCGTCCGCGCCGTGCTCGGCCGGATAGGTGATGTCGAAGGTGCGCGACTGGAAATGATCGCCGCTCATCTGCGAGATTTCGCGGATCTTTTCCAGGTCCTCATTGGTGAGGATCGGCTGGCGCACTTCCAGGCGCTTGACCTTCGAGGTGCCCTCGAGGTCGAAGATGTTCGGCCGCGGCCCGATGATGGAAACGAGGCTCATCACCAGCTCTTCGCGGATCGGGTCGATCGGCGGATTGGTGACCTGCGCGAAGTTCTGCTTGAAATAGGTGAACAGCGGCTTCGACTTCGACGACAGCGCCGAGATCGGCGTGTCGGTGCCCATGGAGCCGACCGCTTCCTCGCCGGTGGTGGCCATCGGCGTCATCAGGAACTTGAGGTCTTCCTGGCTGTAGCCGAAGGCCTGCTGGCGATCGAGCAGCGACAGGTTGGAGATCGGCGCCTCGTTGGCGGTGCCGGGCAGATCCTCGAGCACGATCTGGGTGTTGGCGAGCCATTGCTTATACGGATGGCTCTTGGCGAGTTCCGCCTTCAATTCCTCGTCGGGAATGAGACGGCCCTCGGCGAGGTCGACCAAGAGCATCTTGCCGGGCTGCAGCCGCCACTTCTTGACGATATCCTTTTCCGCGATCGGCAGCACGCCCATCTCGGAGGCCATGATGATGCGGTCGTCGCGCGTGAGGAAATAGCGCGCCGGGCGCAGGCCGTTGCGGTCGAGCGTGGCGCCGATCTGGCGCCCGTCTGTGAAGGCGATCGCCGCCGGTCCGTCCCACGGCTCCATCAGCGCGGCGTTGTATTCATAGAAGGCGCGCCGCTCCTCGTCCATGAGCGGATTGCCGGCCCAGGCTTCCGGAATCATCATCATCATGGCGTGGGCGAGCGAGTAGCCGCCCTGCACCAGGAATTCGAGCGCGTTGTCGAAGCAGGCGGTGTCGGACTGGCCTTCGTAGGAGATCGGCCACAGCTTATTGATGTCCTTGCCGAACAGCGGCGAGGAAACCGAGGCCTGCCGCGCCGCCATCCAGTTCACGTTGCCGCGCAGCGTGTTGATCTCGCCATTGTGCGCGACATAGCGGTAGGGATGCGCGAGCGACCAGGTCGGAAAGGTGTTGGTCGAGAAGCGCTGATGCACGAGCGCGATGGCACTTTCGAAATCCGGATCGTGCAGGTCGGGATAGTAGGTGCCGAGCTGGTCGGCCAGGAACATGCCCTTGTAGATCAGCGTGCGCGAGGAGATCGACACCGGGTAATAGCCGGACACGCGCCGCTCTCGCCGCTTATAAATGGCGTTCGAGATCGCCTTGCGCAGGATGTAGAGCCTGCGCTCGAACGCATCGTCCGAAAGCGCCTGGCTGCCTTTGCCGATGAACACCTGCATATGCTTGGGTTCGGTCGGCTTGACCGAGACGCCGAGCGTCGAATTGTCGGTCGGCACGTTGCGCCAGCCCAGGAGCTTCATGCCCTCGCGCTCGATCACCTCGGCATAGATGTCGCGGATGATCTGCCGCCAATGGTGATCGGTCGGCAGGAACAGATGGCCGACCGCGTATTCGCCGGGAGCCGGCAGCGTGAAGCCGAGCTTGGTCGCTTCCTTGGCCAGAAACTTGTGCGGCATCTGCACCAGGATGCCCGCGCCGTCACCCATGCGCGGATCGGCGCCGACCGCGCCGCGATGCTCGAGATTGCAGAGAATCCGCAGGCCGTCCTCGACGATCTGATGCGACTTCACGCCCTTGATGTTGGCGACAAAGCCGACGCCGCAGGAATCCTTGGCGAGCGCGGGATCGTAGAGGCCGATCGCCTCCGGCGTGCCCGGATCGAGCATGGCATTGCGCGATTGCGCTGCCTCGGGGACGCGCAGCGCGCTCCCGCCCTTGATGAATTCCCTGCCGTTCTTCCGTTCGCTCATCTCGCCCTGCCCCGCCGGTTCGCAGCCTTTCGCGCCGCCTCCGGCGTACTCGCCTCGTCCGCTGCCCCTAAGAAGCGCCGCGTTTACGATGCAACCGCTATCGAGAAGGGCAGCCTTGTGTGGCCGTGATCGGCCGCCCTGGCTGCTCCCATTGGGCGCCGCCGGTCTTGGCCCAGGCAAAGGGGCCGCCACACGCAAGCGCCACTATTAGGACAGCAATGCTGTCCTAATAGACCATGCCAAATTTTGCATCCCTGCACAAGGCCGGTCCACGCCTGGAAACGTGAATCCTTTCGCTTTGTTGCGGTACCGCTTCTTCGGCAAGCAAGAAGAGGACCACGGGCGCGGCCTCGGCGCAATGGCATTGCGTTGCGGACGGCGCTCGATGCGGCGCCGGATTAACCGTTTAACCGTGGTTGCGGGAAAAAGCGGCGCGGAACCGCGCTTTGGCTATGGTGAGCGAAACGTAAAGGAGGGGCGTTATGAGCGATCAAGTCGCAACCGCGCCGGCGTCGGAGGGGCAAGCTCCGGGCGCCGCGTCCATGTCCAGCCTGGCCGAGCGTCTCACCGCGCTGGCCCCGGCACCGTCGCTGGACCCGTCGGCCGACGCGCATGAGGCGCAGTTCACGCATGTCGAGAACGCCGCCGCGCCGCAGACGCCGGTACGTCGCCGGCGTTCGCTGATCGGCGCCTTGGTCGCGGGCTTTGTCGCTGCCTGTTCTTTCATTCCCTATTCCCTGGTCGCGCTCGCGCTGCGGCTTGTGATGGCGCGGCTCTTGTTCCTCGACGGCCAGGCCCGCATCGACGGCCCGAGTGTGCCGGTGAACTTCCACGACTTCAGTTTTTCGTTCGTGCTGCCGCAGCAGATTCGCGCGGAGACGCTGACCGGCCTGCTCAACCAGGGCACGCCGCTGCCGCTGCCGCCGACACTCGCCGCCTATCTGGTGTGCTACGGCGAGTTCGTCCTGCCGATCCTCCTGGTCGTCGGCCTTGCCACCCGCTTCAGCGCGCTGGCGCTCATGGTCGCGACCGTGCTGATCCAGGTCTACGTGATGCCCGAGGCGCTGTGGACGGCGCACGTCTACTGGGCGGCGATTGCGCTGGTGCTGCTGTCGCAGGGGCCGGGCAAAATCTCGCTCGACCATGTGATCCGTCTCGTCGCGCGGCGGTGAGGCGGCAGTGGAATCGCGTATCGCAAGGAGCGTAGTGACGTTCGTCGGGGCGGGGGCGCTCCTGGCGGGTATGCTGGCATGGGCCGCCGCCGGATCGCGCACGGTCGAGCCCGCGCCGGCCGCGCCCGCGCCCGCCGTGGCGATGTTGGCGGGCGCCGACATTCTCGCCAGCCTGCGGCAGATCGGACTTAATCCGATCGGCGAGCCGGTGCTGCGCGGGCCTTATTATGTGATGCACGCCTACGACCCGCGCGGGATCGAAATGCGCGTGGTGGTCGATGCGCAGTTCGGCGACGTGCTCTCGGTGTCGCCGGCGCGGCCATTGAACACGGTCTACGCGCCGCAATACGAACGCGCGCCGCGCATCATCCACGTGCCGCCGCGGACCGGACCGGATAGCGGCGCCACATCCGACGATTCCGTTCCGCCGGCTTCCGTCGAGGATGACGATGACGCATCGGTCGCGCCGGACAAGCCCGGTGCTGGGAAGACCAAGAAGCTGCCCAAAGGCGCGCAGGCGCCGGACAAGCATCGCGCGGTCCTGAGTGCGCCGCCGGCCGCCGAGACGCCGCCGGCGCCGATCAATCCGGCCGACCGCTTCGAGCCGCCCGCCGACAAAGGCGAGAAATCCGCGCCGCCGCCACCGGCGGCCCCGCCCAAGACCACGCCCTGAATCATCGGCAAGCCTTGACATGCAAACGCCCCGGACGGACGTCCGGGGCGTTGCTCTTATTCGACGCGATGGCGCGTGCTTAAGGCAGCCTTATTAGGCAGCCTTGGCTTCGACCACCTTCGGCTGGCTGGCGCCGATCGGAATCTGGCGCGGCTTCTTGGCCTCGGGGATCTCGCGCGCGAGATCGACATGCAGCAAGCCGTTCTCGAGCTTGGCGCCTTTTACGACCACATAGTCGGCGAGCTGGAACACCCGCTCGAAGGCGCGCGCGGCGATGCCCTGATAAAGCACCTCGCCCGACGTTTCCTGCTTGGTCTGCTTGGCGCCCTTAATGGTCAGCGCGTTTTCCTTCACCTCGAGCGACAGCTCGTCTTCGGCGAAGCCGGCGACTGCGATGGTGATGCGGTAATCGTTTTCGCCCGTGCGCTCGATGTTATAGGGCGGGTAGCCCGGAGCGGACTCGAAGCCGTCGAGCATCGAGAACAGCCGGTCGAAACCGACGGTGGAGCGATAGAGGGGAGCAAGATCGAATGTACGCATAGCATATCCTCCTTAAAGTTGAGCGACATGCGGCGGTCCGCCATATTGGCCGGACCAGGCCGTTGCGCAGCCATCATGGCCTGCGCTGATAATCGATATGGGAAGCCTGTTCCGGGCGCGCAAGAGCGTCCCCGGGGTTCCATGGTTAAGCGGTTGAAAGGAAAGAATTTAACGCTCTGATCCGCGGCGCGATTGAGCGTTCCGGCGACCCTGCTATAAGGCCCGGGGGCCCCAAGCGCGAACGGCCCGCGACAGGCGCCATGAAACTCGTCTCCATTCCCGCCAATCCGGTGCCCGATCACGTCGTCGCCGGCGCCATCAAGACGCCCGACGGGGTCTCATTGCGCTTTGCCCGGTTTGCGCCGCCGGCCGGGCGCAAGGGCACCGTGCTGCTGCTGCAGGGGCGCGCCGAATTCATCGAGAAATATTTCGAGACCGTGCGCGACCTGCGCGCGCGCGGCTTTGCGGTGGCGACCTTCGACTGGCGCGGGCAGGGCCTGTCGGACCGCAAGCTGTCCGATCCGTACAAGGGCCATGTGCGGAATTTCGCGGAATACGCCATCGACCTGGAAGCGATCATGGAGCAGGTGGTGCTGCCGGATTGCCCGCCGCCGATTTTCGCGCTCGGCCATTCCATGGGCGGCGCCATCGCCATCCGCGCCTGCCACGACGGCAGCCGCTGGTTCGAGCGCGTGGTCTTGTCCGCGCCGATGATCGCGCTTCCGCCCACTCCGCTCACGCGCGTGGCGGGTCCGCTCGCGCGCGCGGTGCGCCTGCTGGGGCGCGGCTCGGCTTATGTGCCGGGCGGCGGGCCGGCTTTAATCGGCAGCGAGGAATTTATCGGCAATCCGTTGACGTCCGATCCGGTTCGTTACGCGCGCAATGTCGCGGTGCTGCAGGAAGAGCCCGCGCTCGGTCTCGGCTCGCCAACGGTGGCCTGGGCCGACGCCGCGCTGCGCGCGATGAAGCGCTTCGCGGAGCCGGGCTATTCCTCGCATTTGCGCCAGCCCATCCTGATGGTGGCGGCCGGGCGCGACGAAATCGTCTCGACCGCTGCGATCGAGAGTTTCGGATCCAATCTGCTAGCCGGCCGCCATCTCATCCTGCCCGGCGCCAAGCACGAGATTTTGCAGGAGCAGGACCACTATCGCGATCAGTTCTGGGCCGCTTTCGACGCCTTCGTGCCGGGCACGCCGCGTTACTGAGCGCGCTCGCGTCAGCGCAGATCATCGATCACGAAACAGTCCGGCCGGTTATGGGCCGGCTCGTGCGGCCGCAACATCGCGACGCCCGAAAGCAGGGTGCGGAAGCCGCGCGCGATCATCTGGCGATAGGCCTGATGGCGCGCCGCATTTATGGCCATGATCGTGTCGCAACCGCTTTCGGCGGCGACGGCCTCGCAGCGATCCAGCAGTCGCTCGAACAGATCAGGGGCGTCGCTGCCCGGTCGGACCGCGGCGAATTTGATGAAGGTCCTGCCCGTGACCGCCTCGCTCCCGGCGCCGATATGGCAGCAGGCAAAGCCCGCCACTCCGCGTGCGTCATGGATGAGAAGGGTGTCGCCAAGACCCTGCTCGGCAATCGAGCGAATCTCGGATTGCAAATTCAGCCCGGAATAGATCTTGTCGGTGAGCGCGGCGCATTGCGCGAGGCACGTCGCGCGCTCGGCCGCCGACAAGGATGAATAGCGCGACAAAGCGCCCGCATCGCCGGCATTTTGCACCGGCTGCTTGGTCATCACCGGCGTCAGATATTGCGGCCAGAAGCCGAACTTCTGATAGAGCGCGATATGTTTGGGGCTGTTCGGAAAGGTGAACAGCGCCGATTGCCGCGCCGTCCGGTCGAGATGGGCGACGGTGTGTTCGAGCAACTGCTGGGCGACGCCCTTATTCCACAGGTCCGGATGCACGCTGACCGGGCCGACAAATCCGAAGCTGCCCCACGTCGTTGCAAAGCTCGATCCGACCAGCCTGTCGCCCTCATAGGCGCCGAAGGCGGCGTCGGGATTGGCCCGCCACCGGGTCGCAATCAGCGCGGCGTCGCCGGCAAAAGTCTGCGGATCGGGAAGCCCAAAATGCTGCCCGAAAGCCTGGCGGAAAATCCAATCGGCCGTCGCGAGATCGGCCGCGCGCAACGGGCCGATGACCGTATCCATGGTGGGTAACCTTTGCCGGGAGAAGATCAGTTCGCGGAAAACGCGGCGACGCTAAACGATCGCGCGGTGTCAAGAAAGAGCGGCGTCGGCCGGTTTAGTTCGCCTGCGCGTAGGCGGTAGCCGAGGTGATCCGAGGCACCACGATCAGGCGGTCGACCTCGCCCTTGTTGTAAGCCTCGAGGAACTTGTCGTAGTCCCTGAACGAGACGCAGCCGTTCGACTGGCCGTTCGGCCCGAGCATGAACGTGTGCGCGAGCATGCCGTCGCGCCCAAACATCTTGGTGCCGTCGACCGGCGTCAGCCGCAGCGCCTGCACGCCGTGGAAGGGCTTCTCTCGCATCGTGATCTTATAGGTGTTCGGCGGCGTCACGCCGCGGCCCTTGCGGCGGAACGAGGCTGGATCGTCGAGCCATTCGCCGAGGCCGGAATGCGCTTCCAGCGTCTCGCCGTTCGGCATGTACACGGCGCGCGCGCTGATGTCGTAGATCGCGGTGTGCGGATTGGTGGCCAAGACAGCGGCGGCCTGCTGTTTGTCGCGCGGCGTGAACAGGCGGCTGAGCGCGCTGAAGAAGCCGCCCGAAGCAGGTTTGCTGTCGGGCGCAGCCTCAGGCGCATTGGCGACCGCCGCCGGCGTCGCGGTCTGCGGCGCTTCCGTCGCGGGAAAACCGTTGGCTCGCAGCGGAATGGCCGCGACCACCACCGGATGGGGGCGCGGCATTGGCACGTCGTCGACTTCGGCGGTGACGGTCGCTGGCGGCGCGTTGCGCACAGCCACGATCGGCGCCGGTCCCGGCAAGCCCGCCATCTGCTCGTTCGGCGAATCGGAGGGTGCCATCAAAAGCGTGGCGAGGCCGCCCGCCGGCCGCCAAGCCGATGTCGGATCGACATGCAATCTCGGATCGCTGCCCGGCTCGACGGGTGCTGTGACCGCGTCATGCCTATCGGCAATGGTCGAAGAGCCGCGTAGCGCCGGGGCCGTCTGTTGTTGCGCTATTACCGGCGCGGCGGTCGAGGGCGCGCCGCCGTTGGAAAGGTAGGCGTCTTGCGCCCATGTCAGCGCTCCCGCGATCGCCGCGGCGGCCGCGGTCGCGCACAAAATGGCTCGCAAGGTCACCGACGTGCCCGCGCAGTTAAACCGCACAGCAAGCAAGGCCGGGAAATTGCGAGACCGCAATCCAGGCAGGACAAGCGAGTCGGACATTACGAAAAGCTGACGTCCCCATTAACGCCCAATCCCCGGGATCAGGGACCGGAGCGGCTCCGAAGTCAAGAAGGTCCCTAAACCTTGGACAAATTATGGTGAGGGCGGCTTATCCCCTGACGCTTTGGGGGAAATGCTGTAAATACAATCACTTAGCCATAATCCATGGCGCGCGCGCTACAAACGGCCGTCAATTCGACGGCCGATAGCCGGCGGCGGATTTCACCCAGTGGAAAATTTGCGTCTTGTCGTGGCCCCGATTCTTCAGGAGCAGGTCGAAATACCCGTCGGTCCGATGTCGGGAAAGGACGAGCAGGTTTGCGGCATCCGTGATGTCATGATCGCGCGTGCCGTCCTTGTGCCAGTCGCCGGCAATATCCGCATAGGCCGACATCGGCGCCGCCAACACTTGCCGAAGGCGGGATCCGTCAGGGACGAACAGACAAAGGGCCGTGAAATTGGCACCGCCGCCGGCATAGCCCTCCGACCAGGCGCCGCGCAGCCCGAACGCGATTTGGTCCGGCGCGATCTTGTAATTGGCAAGATCGAAGCGGTCGAAGCTCTCCGGCTTGACTAGGCCATCCTTGGCATCATCCGCTGCGCTTGGCTGGCGCGGCAGGTTTGTCCGGCTCCAATCGGTCGCGCAGTCGATAGCGCCGCTCGCGGCCGCGAGCGAGACGGCGCCGCCGTCATTGCGCGCAAGCACCCCGAGATAAACGCGCAGCGGCGGCTCCTTGTCGTCGTTGGGCGAGCGCGCGCAGCTTGATTCACCGGCGCTATAGGGCTCGCTGCCGCCGGTGCAGACGATGGCGACGTAGGAATTGGGCCGCGCTGGCCATGGTTTGGCGCCGACAAGATGCGGCTTGCCCTTGTCATTGGGCGGCACCAGCGCGCCGACGATCGCCTCGATACTGAAACCGGCCGGCAGGTGCACGCCGAGCAGATCCGGGGCCGGCTTGCCTTGCATCTGTTCCGAGAAAAATTTCTTGGCTTCAGGCGTCTTGAGCCGGTTCGGCACCTGGTCGAGCGAATGGACGGTCTCGGCATTCGCGAATTGACCGCAGGCAATAGCGAGCAAGCCCGCCAGCAGGAGACGCATCTGCCTCAACTCCTCAACATCTCCAGCGTCGCCGCGTGCACGCGCCTGTCGCCGGCGACCACGATGCGCCCGCCGGCCTGGGCGGGGCCGTTTTCCCAGGTCGTGACGATGCCGCCGGCGCCGACGATGATCGGAATCAGCGGCACGATGTCGTGCGGCTTGATCTCGGTCTCGATGATGAGATCGATCTGCCCGGCCGCCAGCATGCAATAGGCGTAGCAGTCGCCACCATAGCGCGAGAGCTTCACGACATTTTCCACCTTGCGGAAGGTGGCGCGGTCGGCCTCGTTCATCAGGAGCGGGCTGGTGGTGAACAGGAGCGCGTCGCCCAGCTCCTCGCAGGGGCGTACCCGCAGGGTGCGGTCGCCGGCCGGCCCGCGATAGCGCGCGGCGCCGTTGTCGCCCGAGAAGCGCTCGCGCGTGAACGGCTGGTGCATCATGCCGAATACCGGCTCGCCAAAGCGCATGAGGCCGATCAGCGTGCCCCAGGCCACCATGCCGGCGATGAAAGACTTGGTGCCGTCGATCGGGTCGAGCACCCAGACATATTCGGCGTCGGTGCGTTCGGAACCGTATTCCTCGCCCAGGATGCCGTGCTCGGGGAAATTCCTGCGGATGAGTGTCCGCATGGCGTCTTCGGCCGCCCGGTCGGCGGCGGTGACCGGATCGAAGCCGCCGGCCTTTTTGTTCTCGACGGTGAGCGCGGTGCGGAAAAACGGCAGGATGGTGTCGCCCGACACGGCGGCGAGCCGGTCGACGAAGGAGGTGAAATCGATGGCGGTCATGTTCTTTGCCTAGCCTATGGCGGGGAAAAAGCCAGTGCCGGCACGCGCGAAAAGCACACTCATATGCAGCGAAATATGCGCAAGCACGGGGTTGGTTATGGAGCAGGATACCCGCGTTCGATGTCTTGTGTGCAGCACAGCATTTCGTGGACCGCTAAAGTTGCAGACCTCGGCGGGCCGCCTTGACGGTTAAGATGGCTGGATTGTGGCGGATTGTGTCTATTCGGCCACCATTCCCGGCAATATGCCGGTAATCTGTCGGAATCTGCGATTTCCAGCTATGCAAATAAATCATATGAAAATTCAAAACCATCCTTGATTTTTGTGCGGCGCGGTGTAGGTTATTGCAATGCGGTAGCGATACCGCTGCCCTCCTTGGGCGTTTCCTCCCTAGACTTGGGCCGCTTGCAACCGCGAGCGGTCCTTTTTTTTTGGGCGCGGTTTGGACGGGTCATCCCGGGGCGCGGCCGAAGGCCGTGAGCCCGGAATCCAGAGCCAAGCACCGTGCGCGATCACCCTGGATTCCGGGCTCGCTCGCTCCACTCCGACCTGGAATGACGGCGCGTGAGCGCTGCGGCCTACTCCGCCGCCGCCGCCCGATAGGGCCGCAAGTCCTCAAGCGGAATTTCGCCCAGGCGCTTGGCCAGGGTTTCCATGTCGGCCGCCAATTGGGCGAAACCGGCGGTGCGTTCGTAACGGCGCTCGTCCATATAAAGTGCGCGGTTGATTTCGAGCTGGATCGCATGCAGGCCGGCGGCCGGATTGCCGTAATGCTCGGTGATGAAGCCGCCGGCATAGGGCTTGTTGCGGCTCAGCGTGTAGCCGAGCGTGCGCAGCGTCTGTTCGACAGTCTCCGACACCACGCCGGTGCAGCTCGTGCCATATCGGTCGCCCAGGACGAATTCCGGGCGCGCGCGTTCCTCGCGGCTGCCGGCGCTCGACGGCATGGAATGGCAGTCGACCAGGATGGCGGCGCCGAATTGCTGCTGCAGCCGGGAGAACAGCCGGCGCAGCGCGCGGTGATAGGGCTTGTACAGGGTCTCGATGCGGGCCAGCGCGTCGTCGACCGGGATGCGCCGGTCATAGATTTCCTGGGCATCGCCCACCACCCGCGCCACGGTGCCGAGGCCGCCCGCCACCCGCATCGAGCGGGTATTGGCGAAGGAGGGCAGGCGCCCGTCGAACATGCGGGGGTCGAGCTCGTAGGGCTCGCGGTTCACGTCCACGAAACAGCGCGGGAAATGGGCGCGCATCAGCGGATAGCCCTCCGCCACGACGCCGCCCACCAATTCGTCGACGAAACTGTCCTCGGAGCGCCGCAGCGTACCGAGCTCGAGCCGCGAACAGGCCAGGAATTCGCGCGGATAGGTCGAGCCGGAATGCGGCGAATTGAACAGGACCGGGCCCCGGCAGGCCGCCGGCTCGGTGATCTCAAACGGCGGGTCGAGCTCTTCGCGGGTATCGCTCATGGGTGCCGGCCGGGTTTTACGAATTCGATACCATTGCAGTCGGGGCCGCTTTCGGCCACATAAATCGAGTATTGTCCACGGACTGGGGACAATTCCAGTCTTGTTTCAAGCCGTGTCCGGGCGCTGCGTCGGGTTCACCCGTTATTTACCCGGCACACGTCTTATGGGTTCCGGTTTGGGGCCGGTTTTTTGATGTCGGCCGGAGGGGTGCTGCGTCCATGTCGAAGATCCTGTTGGCCGAAGACGACACCGACATGCGGCGGTTTTTGGTCAAAGCGCTGCAGAATGCCGGATTCGAGGTGACCTCCTACGATAATGGCCTGTCGGCCTATCAGCGGCTGCGCGAGGAGCCCTACGAGCTGCTGCTGACCGATATCGTGATGCCGGAGATGGACGGTATCGAGCTGGCGCGGCGGGCGGCGGAACTCGATCCCGACATGAAGATCATGTTTATCACGGGGTTTGCCGCGGTCGCTCTTAACGCCGATTCCAACGCGCCGAAGCAGGCCAAGGTGCTGTCGAAGCCGATCCATCTGCGCGAACTGGTCACCGAAGTGCAGAAGATGTTGGCGGCGGCTTAACGCCCCGCCATCCCCGCGCAGCGGCCTTGCTTCGCCCCGGCGGAGCCGATAAGACCACTCGCGGATAAGGGCGCGTAGCTCAGCGGAAGAGCACTACCTTGACATGGTAGGGGTCACAGGTTCGATCCCTGTCGCGCCCACCATCCAATCTTCTGAAAATTGAGAATTTTTCTGGGCCGCAACGGGTGGGCGCGCCGTGCCCGCGCCCGGGTCGCGTCTTAGCAATCCGCGAATTTTTCGACGGCGCGCCAATCGACGAGCGCGGCAAGCCCGGCGCGGTCCGGCAAAGTGACCCGACCGTTCTTAATGGCCGGAACCTCGCTGACGATCTGGTCGGTCATGGCGAGATACCAGGTCAACTCCGCCGGCAGCATCGGACGTTCGACAGCCGCCACAAATTGCAGACCGGCCAGGGTACCGAGAGCGCTTTCGCCCATCAGGCCGGCCACGACGCGGCAGTCGCTTTGTCGCGCGCGCGCTTCCATGGCTCGGCAATGCGAGAGACCGAAGCGGCCCGGCTTCGTGCTCAAGCCTTGCGCGCCGCGCTCGAGGAATAACGAAGCGTCGCGCAGCGAGGTGCAGCCAAAATCGACCAGGATCGGGATCGGGCTGCGATCACGCAGTTCCTCGAAATGCGCGTTGGGTTCGAGCGGGCAGGGGTCTTCGAGCACGCTCGCGCCGGCGTCGGCCATTGCCTTCGCATAATCGAGGGCGCGATCGGCCGGATAGGCGCCGTTGGCGTCGACGTACAGCCTAACATGCGGCCCGACTGCGGCCGCGATTTCGCGCAAACCTTCGATGTCGACATCGAAGCCCTGTCCGCCTTTCACTTTCAGCGTGGCAAAGCCGTAGCGCTCGACCATTTGGACGGCTTCCGTCGCCATCGCCGCGGGTGCCTGACGCGTGACCGCCCAGGACAGTTCGACGACAGGCGTGCCGCTCCATACCGCCCACAATGGACGTTTGAGCTTGGCGGCCTGAAGATCCCAGACGGCGTTGTCGATCAGCGTCTTCGCCGCCAGATTTTCCGGCACGCGATCGAGCGCGCCGCGCAACTCAGCCGGATCGTCGAGTTCCGATTTTTTCAGGATCGGGATGAAGACCTCTTCGATCGCGGCAATCAGGCTTCGCGCGGTGACCCCGCACCAAGTCGGCTTCACGGTGATCTCGGCGACGCCTTCTTCACCCGTGTCTGCCGTCAGCCGCAGCAGGACGAAGGGCGCCGCCTCTTCGACGATGTCGCTCCAGCGCACCGGCCGCGGATAGCGCAGCCGGTAGCTGAAAAGGCTGTAGTCCGCGAGCCGCATGGCGTGCGCGCCCGTTCTATTTCTTGCCGGGCAAGTTGATGCTGATGTCCTTGAGCAACGGCTCAAAGCTCGGTGACTCAACATTGATGTAGTCGGTGAGCGCCTTGGGACCGAGGTAATGCGGTTCGGCGCCGAGCTTGGCGAAGCGCTCCTGCACGTCCTTCTCCGCCAGGATTTTTCCGATCGCGGCGCTGATTTTGTCGACAATCGGCTGCGGCGTGCCGTGCGCCGCGAATAGCCCGTACCAGGCATTGACGTCGAAGCCGGGATAGCCGGCCTCCGCGATGGTGGGAACGTCCGGCACCAGCGGACTGCGGTCCTTGCCGGCGATTGCCAGCGCACGCAGATCGCCCGACTTCACGTGCGGCAGCAGCGCGGGGATGGTGAAGAACATGAAGTCGACATTGCCGGACAGCAAACCATTCACGGCCGCGCCGCCGCCGCGATAGGGGATATGGGTTATCTTGAGGTCTGCTTTATGCGCCAGCATTTCGCCGGCCAGAAAGCCCGAGGTGCCGATGCCTGCCGAAGAATATGTGACCGTCCCCGGTTTCTCTTTCGCCAGCTTGACGAGGTCCGCGACCGATTTGACCGGGAGCTTGGCGTTGACCACGAGCAAATTCGGCGAGACCGCGAGCATGGCGACCGGCGGCACGTCGCGCATCGGATTATAATTGAGGTTTTTGAACAGATGTGGGCCGACCGAATGGGTCGGCTGGCCGCTGACCAGGAAGGTGTAGCCGTCGGCCGTCGCGTGCGAGACATATTCACCGGCAATGTTGCCCGCCGCTCCCGGACGGTTCTCGATCACGACCGGCTGGCCAAGATCCTTCGACAGTCTATCGCCGACGACGCGGGCAACGATGTCGACTGTCCCGCCGGCGTCGAATGCCACGACGAACCTGATCGGCCGCGTCGGCCAGTTCTCGGCCCGCGCGGCGGCCGCGGACATAAGCAGCAGACCGAGCAGCACCGGCAAACGAAAAATGCGCATTTGATAAATCCTCCCGCCGTTCACGTTGTTATTTGGTCGGACGTCCGATCGTTCTATCGATCCTCTTGTCGCGCGGACCTGTTCGTCCCGCGACACGATTGCAGTCATCGCCTCCGCCCCGCCCGCGCGCACAACCGAGACGCCCCAGATTGCCGCCGGTGTCGCGTTCGCGCCCCTCGGCGCTTGTGCGTTTATCGAACATCTGTGCTATTATGGATCATTGCCGCCGGCGCATGCGCTGTCAATTGCGGCCGAGGGAGTTTTCATGACGGCCATATCGGCTTGGTTCTCCGAGTCGCTCGCGCGCGGGCTGAAGGTGGCGCGGGCCTTCGACCGCCAAAATCCGAAAATGCGTATCAGCGATGTCGCCGCACGAACGGGGATGACGCGCGCGTCGGCGCGGCGCTATCTGCTCACGCTGAAGGAGCTCGGTTATCTCGGCTCCGAGGGCGACTGGTTCTATCCAATGCCGCGCATTCTCGAGCTCGGCTACAGCTTCATTGCCTCGGCGCGGCTCGAGGATTTCATCGAGCCGATCCTCAAGAAGCTGTCGGACGAGACCGACGCCGCGGCGCATTTCGCCGTGCTGGACAACAACGAGACACTGTGCCTCGGCTCGGTGTTTTCGCAGAAAATGTATGGCTTCTATATCTCGATCGGCGCGCGTCATCCGGCCTATGCCGGGTCGCTCGGCAAGGTGTTGCTGTCGGGGCTCTCCGAGCCGGACCTTGACGCCTATCTTGCCGCGGTGCCGCGCACCGCCCACACCGCGCTCACGCTCACGTCGGTGGCGGCGCTGCGCCGCGAATTGCAAACCATCCGGCGCAGCGGTTACGGCCTCAATCGCGGTGAACTGACGCCGGGGATCGTCGGGGTCGCGGTGCCCGTCCACGACAAAAGCGGCAGGACCGTCGCGGTCGTGAACGTCAACTGGAATTCGGTTCAGCCGGTCAAGAATGCCGACATCAAGCGCTGTCTCGGGCCGCTGCGCGATGCGGCCAAGCAGGTCGAGCTGCGGCTAGCGTCGGGCGCCGTGCCCACCCAATGGATCACGCGCTGACCTGGGTTGCTGTCGTCTTGGTCAGGCTTTCTTCGCCGCGAACAACGCCTTGATCACGGCTCGGAGCCAGATGTTGCCCTGATCGCGGTCGAAGCGGTCATGCCAGAACTGCGACACCGTGAACGGCACGCTTTTGAAAGGCAGCGGGACAATGCGGACCTGTCCATACTCGGCATAAACCTGACCGAGCTGCCGCGGCACGATGCAGACGAGATCGGTATTGGCAACGATGTTGGGGACGGCGAGGAAGTGCGGCACCTGAATGGCGATCTTGCGTTGTGCTGTCGTATGGGCGAGCGCGTGCTGCGTCTGGCCGGCATAGAGATACGTGTCGGAGCCAAAATCGTGCCGGCCCACGACGAGATGCCATTCGGTCATGAACTGGTTTTGCGTCAGGCGGCGGCCGATGCGCGGGTGGTCGGGTCGCACGATGCCGACGAAGGTTTCATCGAACAGTTCCTCGCGGCGTAGATCATCGCCGGGCTCCATCCAGCCGATCGCGAGATCGATGGTGCCGGCCGCCAGCTCGTCGTGCACGCGCGGCCGCGCGAGCCGCTTGACCGATAGGCGGACGGCCGGCGCATCGAGCTGAAGCTGGCGGATGAGGCGCGGCAGATAAACGATTTCGCCGATGTCGGACATCATGACGTTGAAGGAGCGCCGCGCGTCCGCCGGCGCGAAAGCGGCACCGGTCTGTACCGAGTTTTGAATCGCATCGAGCGCCTGCGACACCGAGGCGAAGATCTGCTCCGCGCGCGGCGTCGGCCGCATGCCCGTGCGCGTGCGGATCAGCAGAGGATCGCCGACCTGCTCGCGCAGCCGCTTCAGCGCAGCGCTCACAGCCGGCTGCGACAGGCAGAGCCGCGACGCGGTGCGCGTGACGCTGCGCTCGTGCATCAACACTTCGAAGATCGGAAGCAGGTTCAGGTCGACGTTTCTGATATTCATCATAGTAATATCCTAGATCATAAACGGCGATTGGACAAATAATTGGCGGTGCGCATGATCGCCAAAATCGTTTTCACGGGAGTCCGCCAATGGCGAGCTATGAGACGCTCAAAGTCGACAAGAACGATGGCGTCGCCATCATCACCCTCAACCGGCCCAGCAAGCGCAATGCGATGAGCCCGTTGCTGCATCGCGAAATGACCGATGCGCTGGACGTGCTGCGGCGCGACGAGGAGACCAAGGCGCTGGTGATCACCGGCGCGGGGGATGTGTTCTGCGCCGGGATGGACCTGAAGGAGTTCTTCATCGCACTGAAGGACAACCCGACCGAATATGAGCGGGTCTGGAAGATGGCGGTCGAGTGGCGTGGGCGCACGCTGCGCTATTACCCGAAGCCCGTCATCGCCATGATCAATGGCTTCTGCTTCGGCGGCGCGTTTTCGATCGTCGAAGGCTGCGATCTCGCCTTTGCCGCCGAGGACGCGACATTCGGCCTCTCGGAGATCAATTTCAAACTGTTCCCGGGCGGCTGCGTGTCGAAATCGCTCGCCAACCTGCTGCGCCCGCGCGACGCGCTGTTCTACGCCATGACCGGCGACACCTTCGACGGCAAGGAGGCCGCGCAGATCGGCTTCATCAACAAGACATTCCCGAAAGAGAAGCTGGTCGAGGAGACGCTCGCCATCGCGCGCAAGCTCGCGGGCAAGGATGTGCACGCGATGCGGGCGACCAAGGAAGGCTACCGGTACTCGCTGGAGATGACCTGGGAAGCGGCGATGAACTTCGCAATGTCGAAGGAACTCGAACTGGTGCAGCGGCAGAACGATGCCTTCCGCAAGGAGGGCATCCAGGACTTCCTCAAAGGCAAATACAAGCCCGGGCTCGAGTCTCATCCGGGCTGAGTGCTGTCAGTCGCGGTGAGGGAGGTACCAACGGGGATGGCGTCGTTCCCTGAAACTCGCAACGCCTTCGCGGGCCTCGTCGCCCGCGACTGCCTGTGCGTGGACGGCATGCAGGTCGACCGCTTCGCCGGCGGCGAGTTGCCGCAGCAGCGTTTTGGCCGTGCGCACGGCGCCAGGCGCCGCCTGCAGGAAGACATCGGCGAGATCGCGCACGGCGCTGTCGAGTGTGGCCTCGTCGTGCAGGGCATGAACCAGACCGGCCTCGCGCGCGGCCTGCGCGTCAAAGCGGTCGCCGGCGAGACAGTAACGGCGCAGCCGGCGCGGCCCGAGCGCGCGCAGGAACAGCGGCATCAATTCGGCCGGCGGAAAGCCGAGCTTGACCTCGGGAATGGCGAAGAACGCCGCGGGCGTTGCCAGCACGGCATCGCAACTGGCGGCGAACGCGACCCCGGCGCCGATGCAGGCGCCATGGATCGCCGCGATGGTCGGCTTGCCGAGCCGGTCGAAACGCTCGCAGATCTCGGCGACCGATACGGGAGAATCGCCGATGCCGCCGGCGACGTCGGCGCCGGCGCAGAAATGCTTGCCCGCGCCGCGCAGGACGACCACGCGCACGGAATCGTCGCGCTCGAAGCGCTCACAGGCCTCATCGAGCGCGACCAGCATGTCGGCGTTGAGCGCATTGCCCTTGTCCGGGCGATTGAGCGTCACGGTGATAATGCCACGCGCGCCGGCTGTGATGGTGAGAAGCGAACTCGGCATGGACATGCGTGGCTTCCGCGCTGGCGGCCGGCATCGATGGAGGTGACGACTTTCTAAACGGCCTGCGGGCACCCATAGCGCATCGCCCGCTTGAACGACAACCAAGAACCACAAGGGAGGAGATAATGCGGCGAGTTCTTATCCAGTTCGTCGGTGCGGCCGCGCTCGCGGTGGCGGCGGCAGGCACGGCATCGGCCGGCGATGGCGTTGTGCGCATCGGCATACTCAACGATCAGTCGGGCGTGTTCTCCGACAGCACCGGTCCGGGCTCGACGCTGGCAGCGAAAATGGCGGCCGAGGACTTCGGCGGCAAGGCCGCCGGCATGCCGATTGAAATCGTCGCGGCCGATCATCAAAACAAACCGGATGTCGGCAGCGTTATCGCGCGGCGCTGGTTCGATCTCGAGCATGTCGATGCCATCGCCGACCTCGGCAATTCGGCGGTCGCGCTTGCGGTTGCCGACATCGCGAAGCAAAAAAACAAGGTGGTGCTGATTTCCGCCGGCGGCACGACGGCGCTGACCGGCAAGGCCTGCTCGCCGAATACCGTCCAATGGACCTACGACACCTGGTCGCAGTCCAACGCCATCGGCTCGGCGCTGGTGAAGGCGGGTCATCGCAAATGGTTCTTCGTCACCGCCGACTATACGTTCGGTCACAATCTGCGCGACGAGACGAGCAAGGTCGTGCGCCAGCAGGGCGGCGAGGTGATCGGATCGGTGTCCCATCCGCTCAACACATCGGACTTCTCGTCTTATCTGCTGCAGGCGCAGGCGTCGAAGGCCGACGTCATCGCGCTCGCCAATGGCGGCGACGATACCGCCAATGCCATCAAGCAGGCGCAGGAATTCAATATCACCAGCAAGCAGATCATCGTCGGCCTCTCGACCATGATCACCGACATCAAGGCGCTGGGCCTTAAGGCGACCCAGGGCCTCTACATCACCGAAACTTTCTATTGGGATCAAACGCCGCAATCGCGCGCCTGGAGCAAGCGCTTTGCCGAGCGCAACAAAGGCCGCTACCCGACCATGATGCAGGCCGGCGTCTACGGCGCCGTGCTGCAATATCTCAAGGCGGTGCAGGCCGCCGGCGGTGCCGACGACGGTCGCAAGGTGGTGGCGAAGATGAAAGAGATACCGACCGACGATCCGCTGTTCGGCAAGGGCTATATTCTGCCGAACGGCCGCAAGATCCATGACGTCCACATCTACAAAGTGAAGTCGCCCGAGGAGTCGAAGTATCCTTGGGATTTCTACAAGCTCATCTCCACCGTGCCGGGCAAGGAAGCCTTCCTGTCCGTCGCGCAGAGCGGCTGCCAGGTGAGCTGGTAGTCCAGGGGTCCAGGCATGAACTTGCGCGACATCGTTGTCCGGAATGCGCTACTTCACCCGGACAAAGCGGCGCTCGTCTTCGACGGGCGCAGCATCAGCCATTCAGCGTTCGCGGCGCGCGGCTTCCGGCTCGCCAACGCCCTGCTGTCGCTCGGCCTGCGCCGGCAGGAGCGGGTCGCGGTGCTGGCGCCGAATTGCCCGCAATATCTCGAGGCTTTCTGCGCTTGCGAGAGCGCCGGCCTGGTCATCGTCAATCTCAATCATCGGCTGTCGGCGCGTGAACTGACGCTGATCGGCCAGGATTGCGAGCCGGCGGTGCTGATCTTCCATAGCCAGTTCCGCGAGCAGGCTGACGCGCTGATGGCGGCACTGGCAGGCTTGCGGCACGTCATCTGCATTGACGCGGAGCATCCGGCCGCGCGCGATTACGAGACCCTGCTGGCCGAAGCACCCCCGCAGTGCCCCGCGACGGCGATCGATGACGAGGACATCGCCTATCTCATCTATACCAGCGGCACGACCGGGAAACCGAAGGGCGTGATGCTCAGCCATCGCGCCGTCGTCGAATCGGCGCGCTGCATCTCGCATGAAGGCGGTGCCCGTACCTCGGATGTTATGCTGATCGTGATGCCGATGTTCCACATCGGCGGCCGCATCGAGCAACTGGCCTACACCGTCGTCGGCGCCACCATCGTGCTGCATGCCGCCTTCGATCCGGCGCGGATTCTTGCCTCGATCGCCGAGGAGCGGGTCACGGCCGCGCATCTCGCGCCCTTGATGGTGCAACGGCTGCTCGACTGCGACGAGCTCGACCGTTTCGACCGCGGCAGCCTGCGCTCCATTCACTATGCCTCGGCGCCGATGCCGGTGCCGACGCTGCGCCGCGCGGTGGCGGCCTTCGGTCCGATCCTGGCGCAGGTTTACGGCATGACCGAATGCATCGTTGCCACCGTGCTGACCGCCGAGCAGCACGTGCTCGACGGCAGCGCGGCTGAAACGCGGCGATTGGCCTCGGCCGGACAGCCGTTCCTCGGCTGCGAAATCCGCATCGTGCGCGACGACGGCAGCGATGTGGCGATCGGCGAGATCGGCGAGATCATCGTGCACGGGCCCGGAGCGATGACCGGCTACTGGAACAACAGTACGGCCACCGCCAACGCGCTGCGCGACGGCTGGTTCTACACCGGCGATCTTGGCCAGTTCGACGAGCAGCATTTCGTTTACGTCGTCGATCGCAAGAAGGACATGATCATCTCCGGCGGTGAGAACATCTATTCGTGGGAGGTGGAGGAGGCGCTGCGCGCGCATCCGGCGGTCAGCGAGGCCGCCGTGATCGGCGTGCCCGATCCGCAATGGGGCGAATCGGTGAAGGCCTTCGTCGTCATCCGCGCGGATGTCAGCGCCGACGATCTGATCGCGCACTGCCGGGTGACCATCGCCAGCTACAAGAAGCCGAAGAGTGTCGAGTTCGTCGACGTCTTGCCGCGTTCCTTCAACGGCAAGATCGACAAGAAAGCGCTGCGGGCGCCGTTCTGGAGCAAGGAAGCGCGGCAGGTATGACGGTCGGTGCGACAGCGGAAATAGAAACGGTCGAGGCGCTCGATCTCGGTGAGTTCCGGCGCAGCCTGCGCCGCTTCGTCGAGCGCGAGATCATGCCGTTCGAGCGGCGGCCGATGAGCGAGGACGAGCGTGTCGCCATCCAGAAAAAGGCGCGCGACACCGGCTTTTGGCTGCTCGACGTGCCGGCGGCGCTTGGCGGCCAGGGGTTGGGCCTGCGCGCCATGGCGGTGTTCTGGCATGAGATCTCGCGCACCACCGCGGTGCCGGCGCGCGATCATTCGCTGTTCGGCCCGACCGTCGGGCCGATCCTGCTGTCGCTTTCCGGCGAACAGAAGACGCGCTATCTCGATCCGGTCCTGCGCGGCGACAAGCGCACCTGCTTTGCCCAGACCGAGCCGGATGCCGGCGCCGATCCGGCATCGATGCGCACGCGCGCGGTGCGCAACGGCGACGCTTACGTGTTGAACGGGGTGAAGCGCTTCATCACGCATGCCGAAAAGGCCGATTTCGCGCAGGTCATCGCGGTGACCGATCCGGCCAAGGGCGCGCGCGGCGGCATCTCCTGTTTCCTGGTCGACATGGACACGCCCGGCGTGCGCATTTCGGCCCGGCACCAGACCATGATGGGCGATGCGCCGTGCGAGATCGTGTTCGAGGATGCGCTCGTGCCGGCCACGAACCGGGTCGGCGCGGAAGGCGAGGGCTTCGCCATCGCGCAGCGCTGGCTCAACGACGGCCGCATCCGCCACGGCGCGCGCGCCTGCGGCGTTGCCGAGCGCTGCCTCGAACTGACGATGGCCTATGCCGGCCAGCGCCGCACCTTCGGCGATAAACTGTCGGAACGGCAGGGCGT
>DASZQT010000079.1:0-2593 GCA_035549515.1 Pseudolabrys sp.
GCGGCCTCGGCCCAGAACACTTCCGGGTTGCGCTGCCAATGCGCGTATACTTGCGTGTAGCGGCTGGTGCGGACGTCCATTTTCTTGTCTCCTGGGGCAGCTTTTGGCGGCCATTGTGGAACGGCCGCCATGCGCAAACAAGGCTGGCGCCTGGCGCGGCCTTCGGCTTTGATCCGGCGCAAATTTTGACCTTGCCCGCACGAGCCCGTGACCATCATCTCCGACCCGCTGTTCTACGCGCTCGCCATCCCCGCCGTGATCGCGCTCGGCCTGTCCAAAGGCGGCTTCGCCGGCGTCGGGCAGATGGCCACGCCCCTCTTGGCGCTGGTGATGCCGCCGCTGGAGGCCGCCGCCATCTTCCTGCCGATCATGATCGTGCAGGACTGGAGCGCGGTCTGGGTCTATCGCAAGGACTGGAACGGCCGCATCCTCGCCATCATGATCCCGGGCGCGCTGGTCGGCATCGCGCTCGCGGGCTGGCTGGCGGCCTATATTTCCGACGCTGCCGTGCGGGTGTTCATCGGCGTCACGACCATCGCCTTCGTGCTGTACTACTGGCTTGGCGCGTTGCGCATCGCCAAGGAGGCCGGTTCGGGCAGCGTGGCGGGCGGCGTGTTCTGGGGCGCGCTGTCGGGCTTCACCTCCACCATCTGCCAGGCCGGCGGCCCGCCCTATCAGATGTATGTGATGGCGCAGAACCTGCCCAAAATGGGGTTCGTGGGCACTACCGCCGTGTTCTTCGCCACGCTGAATGCAATCAAAGTGATCCCTTATTTCGCGCTCGGACAGTTCTCGACCAAGGGCCTCGGCACCTCGCTGGTGTTGCTGCCGCTCGCGCTCGTGGCCAACCAGCTCGGCTTCTGGCTGGTGCGCCGCACACCGCAGGAAGTGTTTTATCGGATCACGATGATCCTGATGTTTTTGATCTCGCTCGAGTTGGTGCGGTCGGGGACGGTACAGATCCTGCGGCATTGACGTGGAGAGGTGTCTTCCCGGGCGACCGAGCGCGGGAATGACAATCCCGCATTTGCCCGCTAGGTTTTCCTCGAGTGAGAGGAAACGACCCAATGGCGAAAACGCCCTACGATATCGATCTAGACCGCAACCCGGCCAACTACCAGCCGCTGACACCGCTCGGCTTTCTCGAGCGCGCGGCCGCGGTCTTTCCGAACCACACCGCCGTCATCCACGGGCCGCTGCGGCGCTCCTATGCCGAGTTTTATGCGCGCGCGAAAAAACTCGCTTCGGCGCTCGCGAAGCGCGGCATCAAGCGCGGCGATACGGTGTCGGCGCTGCTCGCCAATACGCCCGCGATGCTGGAATGCCACTACGGCGTGCCGATGACGCAAGGGGTGCTCAACACGCTCAATACCAGGCTCGACGCGCCGATCATCGCCTTCTCGCTCGACCACGCCGAGGCCAAGGTGGTGATCGTCGACCGCGAGTTCTCCAAGGTGATGAGGGAGGCACTTGCGCTCGCCAAGGTGAAGCCGCTGGTGATCGACTATGACGATCCCGAATATAGCGGGCCGGGCGAGCGGCTGGGCGAGATCGAATACGAGGACTTCGTCGCGCAAGGCGATGCCGATTACGCCTGGCTGATGCCGGACGACGAATGGGACGCCATCACGCTCAACTACACCTCGGGCACCACCGGGGATCCCAAGGGCGTGGTCTATCACCATCGCGGCGCGCATCTCTTGGCGGTCGGCAATGTCGTCACCTGCGCGATGGGCAAGCATCCGGTCTATCTGTGGACACTGCCGATGTTCCACTGCAACGGCTGGTGCTTCCCGTGGTCGATTTCGGTGGTCGCCGGCACGCATGTCTGCCTGCGCCAGGTGCGTGCGAAGGCCATGTACGAGGCCATTGCGACGCACAAGGTCACGCATCTGTGCGGCGCGCCGATCGTGATGGCCACGCTGCTCAATGCGCCGGACGAAGACAAGAAGCCGCTGCCGCATGTGGTGGAGTTCTTCACCGCCGCCGCGCCGCCACCCGAAGCCGTGCTCGCCGCCATGAAGCAGGCCGGCTTCAACGTCACCCACCTCTATGGCCTGACCGAATGCTACGGCCCCGCCGTGGTGAACGATTGGCACGAGGAATGGAACGCGCTGCCGCCGGCCGAGCAGGCCGTGAAAAAGGCGCGCCAGGGCGTGCGCTACGGCGCGCTCGAATCGCTCGACGTGCGCGATCCCGAAACCACGATACCGGTCGCGCGCGACGGGGCCACGCTCGGCGAAGTCATGATGCGCGGCAATGTCGTGATGAAAGGCTATCTCAAGAACAGGGCTTCAACCGCGAAGGCCTTCGCCGGCGGCTGGTTCCACACCGGCGATCTCGGTGTCATGCATGCGGACGGTTATATCCAGCTCAAGGATCGCTCGAAGGACATTATCATTTCGGGCGGCGAGAATATTTCATCGATCGAAGTCGAAGACGCACTTTATAAGCATCCTGCGGTGATGGCAGTCGCGGTCGTGGCCAAGCCGGACGAGAAATGGGGCGAGACGCCTTGCGCTTTCATCGAACTGAAGCCCGGCACGACCGCGACGGCGGAAGAGCTCACGCAATGGTGCAAGAAGCACCTCGC
>DASZQT010000080.1:0-18229 GCA_035549515.1 Pseudolabrys sp.
ATCGTAGAGATCGCGGCCGAGGTCTTCGTCCGGCACGATCAGCTTGCCGGCCTTGTGCAAGCCGTAGAACGGTGTGCCGTGCTCGATGGTGAGCTGATAGAGCGAGAGATGCTCGGCCGCCTCGGCGATGGCGCGCTTAAGTTCGGCCTCCCAGCCCGCGAGCGTCTGCCCGGGCCGCGCATAGATCAGATCGAACGAATAGCGCTCGAAGATCGAGCGCGCGACTTTGACGGCGTCGAGCGCCTCTTGCGCGGTGTGCAGACGGCCAAGCTCTTTCAGCGCGGCATCGTCGAGCGCCTGCACGCCGAGCGAGACGCGATTGACGCCGGCCGTGCGATAGCCGCGGAAGCGCTGAGCCTCGACGCTGGTCGGATTGGCCTCGAGCGTGACCTCGACATCGGGCGCGACGCTCCAATGTTTGGCGACGGCGTCGAGAATGGCCGCCACGGAAGAAGGCTGCATCAGCGACGGCGTGCCGCCGCCGAAGAATATGGTCGACACGGTGCGGCCCGGCACGCGCGCGGCATTGGCGGCAAGCTCGGCCTCGACCGCGCGCACATAGCGCGCCTCGTCATAGCCGCCGTGGCGCACGTGGCTGTTGAAGTCGCAATAGGGGCACTTCGACAGGCAGAACGGCCAGTGCACATAGACGGCGAAGGGGGCGGGGCTCGTTAAGCTCATGTTAAGCATCATAGGCGGCGCGCGGGCACGCTGCCAGCAGGGAACCGCTTTTGCTGCGGAGAAGTATTTAAAATTGTAACGATCGGGAGCCCGCGCAAGTCCCTCAGCGCCAGCCCGTCAGATGAAATGCGGACCCGGCCCGTTGCCGGATTCGAGGATGGCCGCGCGCCATTCGCGCTTGATCGGCAGTATCGGCGGCATCGGCGCCACATTCGGTTCGGCTGTCGGCGCGGCCACTGATTCGATGTTCTCGCCGCGCGCCGCCTTGCGCATGAACAGGTTGTAGATCAGCCATTGCGCGCGATTTCGCCTGCCGCGCAGCGGGAAGCGCTTCGCGAGTGAGGGTGCTGCGTAGAAACCCGTATAGGCGCCGCGCTGGCCTATGCGCAGTTCCTCGCCGGCCATCTGCGCCGGAGAAAAGACCACATGGGCCTGGTCGTACATCGTCCAGTCGAACGAGACGATGCGGCCGGCGCGCTTCATCTCGTACCAGGTGAGCGTGCCGGGATAGGGCGTCAGCGTCGAATAAGCGCAAGCGTCATAGCCGGCATCGATGTTGAACTTCACGGTGTCGTCGAACACCGAAGCATCATCGCCGTCGAAGCCGAACATGAACAGGCCGAACACCATGATCCCGTAGGAATGAATCTTGTCGACCAGCGCGGCGAAGTTCTCCGGCCGGTTGACATGCTTGTGCACGCTCTTGAGCGTCGCGCGCGAGATCGATTCGAAGCCGATGCTCAGCATGGTGCAGCCGCTCTCGGCCGCGAGCTCCAGCATGCGGTCGTCCTGCGCCAGCTTTGACGTGACGCCGGCCTGCCATTTGACGCCGCGGCCCTTGAGCGCGCGCATGACTTCCTTCGGCCGCTCCGGAGTGCCGAAGAAATCGGCGTCGTTGATCGAGATCACGCGCGCGCCGCAGTTTTCGACCTCGTGGATGACTTCATCGACCGGCCGATAGCGGAATTTCAAGCCGTTCATCAGCGGCTCGGCACAGAACGTGCAGCCTTGATGGCAGCCGCGCGAGGTCTGCACGAAGGTGCTGTTGACGTAGCGGTTCTTCTTCAAAAGGTCGTAGCGCGGCATCGGCACGCCGACCATGGGATGCAAGGCATCAGCCTTGTAGGTGCCCCGCAGCGCGCCGTGTTCGAGATCGTCGAGCAGGCGGTCGATCACCAGTTCGGCCTCACCGATGACGACGGCGTCGCTGTGCTGAAGCGCCTCCCGCGGCATGAAACTCGGATGCACGCCGCCCATCACCACCGGCACGCCTTGGGCACGAAAGCGGTCGGCGATCTCGTAGCCGCGATTGACGTAGCTGGTCATCGCCGAAATGCCGACCAGGTCGCACTTCAAGTCGAAATCGACCGGCTCGATGTTCTCGTCGGTGAGCACCACCTCGTAGCGATCGCGCGGGATCGACGCCGCCACCGCGAGCAGGCCGGCGAGCGGCGAGTAGAGCGCGCGATTGAGATAGATCGGCCGAGTGGTGAGCGAATCCGTCCTTGGATTGATCAGATGGATCACGCGAGAGCGCACGGAATTCTCCTCGCAGCGCGATGACGTTGTCACTCAACGGCCCCGCGTTGGAGAAGGTTCCTGTGCCGCCACCCGAACCGCACGGTTCCTTGGAATTGACCTCGATTGGTCGGAGCTAGTCGATGTCATTGCCGGGCTTGACCCGGCAATCCATGATGAGTGTCCGCGCGGGAAACGGTAGTAAGGCGCTCAGTTGTAGGGCCGCAGCATGGATGCGCGGGTCAAGCCCGCGCATGACGGCGGGCGTGACCTGGTTCCATCCGACAAATCGGGACTCGTGTGCGTTAAGGTTCCCTAAGGCACGCCGCCGCCAGTTTCATGAAGGCGCGCGCGCGATGCGAGAGGCCCTGGCCCTTCGGCGGCAGGCCGTGCTTTTCGTCGGCGGTCATCTCGCCGAAGGTTCGGGTAAAACCATCCGGCAGGAACAAGGGATCGTAGCCGAAACCCTTGTCGCCGCGTGGCGGCCAGACCACCACGCCATCGACGCGGCCTTCGAAGTCCTCGGTATGCCCATCGGGCCAGGCGAGGCAGAGCGCGGCGATGAAATGCGCGCGCCGCTGTTCGGGTGCGTGCGCGCCGCGTTCGCTCAGCAGCGTGTTTATGCGGCTCATGGCGCCGAAGAAATCCTTGCCGGCGCCGGCCCAGCGCGCGGAATGAATGCCGGGCTGGCCGCCGAGGGCTTCCACCACCAGGCCGGAATCGTCGGCGAAGGCCGGGCGTCCGGTGGCGTTGGCGGCAGTGGTTGCCTTGATGCGCGCGTTCTCGGCGAATGTCGTGCCGGTTTCTTCCGGCTCGCCAAGACCCAACTCGCCGGCCGACTGCGCTTCGATGCCATAGGGCGCCAGCAGTTCGCGCATTTCGCGCAGCTTGCCCGGATTATGCGTGGCGATGACGATGGGGCCGGTGAGGGGGCGATGCATCAGTTTTTGTCGTGGCCGGGCTTGTCCCGGCCACCCCGATTCGATTGGCACAGCCCTGCTTTCCTAAGCGAGATGGCCGGGTCAAGCCCGGCCATGACAAGCACAGCAAGCCCAGCCATGACAAGGAAAGGGCGGGGGATATGGGTTGCGTCAGCGATAGGGCCTCACGCCACCGCCAGCTTTTGCAAGCCGACCAGTTTCTCGCAGCCCTTGCGCGCGAGCGACAGGAGCGCGAGGAACTGATCCTCGCTGAACGGGTCGCGCTCGGCGGTCGCCTGGATTTCCACGATGTTGCCTGAGCCGGTGAGCACGAAATTGGCGTCGGTCTCGGCTTCCGAATCCTCGGCGTAATCGAGATCGAGCACCGCCACATTGCGATAGACGCCGCACGATACGGCCGCGAGGTGGTCGCGCAGCACTTCGGCCTTGATCATGTCGCGCGCCTTCATCCAGGTCAGGCAATCGGCGAGTGCCACCCAGGCGCCGGTGATGGAAGCGGTGCGAGTGCCGCCGTCGGCCTGGATCACGTCGCAGTCGATAGTGATCTGCCGCTCGCCGAGCGCAACCAGGTCGACCACCGAGCGCAAAGAGCGTCCGATCAGGCGCTGGATCTCGACCGTGCGGCCGCCCTGCTTGCCCGAAGAGGCCTCGCGCCGGGTGCGCTCGGAGGTCGCGCGCGGCAGCATGCCGTATTCGGCGGTGACCCAGCCGCGCCCCTGACCCTTGAGCCAGGGCGGCAGCCGTTCCTCCAGGCTGGCGGTGACCAGCACATGGGTGTCGCCGAATTTCACAAAACAGGAGCCCTCGGCGTATTTCACCACCCCGCGCTCGAGCGATACGGCACGCATTTCGTCGGTTTGTCGGCGGCTCGGCCGCATCAGAGGCTCCCGGTTCGCATGCATCCGGCGGCTCTCCGCCGAGCATCCGCCTTGTAAGGAGCGGAAGCCCGCGCGGCAAGGCCGTTTGGAAAAGCCTCACATCCTCTGCCGATCGCTTTCGTCACAGGGACTGAACGGCGGCCTTCAACTCTTCCCGAACTTTTCCGGCAATCGCTCCGAGGGCGCGATTATCGATCGCCTGCATTGAAGCCACCGGATCGACGGCCGCGACTTCGCTCTTGCCGTCGATTTCCTGGACGATCACGTTACAAGGCAGCATCGTTCCGATCTTGTCTTCCGCCTGCAACGCTTGGTGCGCCATTTTCGGATTGCAGGCGCCGAGGATCGTGTATGGGCGGAATTGCGCGCCGATTTTTTCCTTCAGGGTTGCCTGGACATCGATCCGCGTGAGCACGCCGAAGCCGTGAGCTTTCAGCGCGGCGATCGCTTTTTCGATCGCTTGATCGAACGGGACGTCGATCATTTTCGAGAAGTAATAAGCCATCGAAGACTCCATCATGGTGCCCGAACGGATGCCGGGCGAAGGGCGATTACATCCAAACGTTTGAATGTGTCATTTGTTCTTCACCGCCCTCCGCGCCGGGGCGTCACGCCGCGGAACCCATGCCGCGGCTTATTTCTGGATTTTGGTCACGATGAACTGGCCGTTCACATGTTCGGCGTCGAACTTGATCTTGTCGCCGGCCTTCACCGCCTTGAGCATGGCGGGGTCCTGGACGCGATAGACCATCGTCATTCCGTCATCCATGTCGAACTTCTTCATCGGCCCGTGCTTGATGGTCAGCTTGCCGGCCGAGATGTCGACTTTTTTCACCTCGCCGTCGGTTAGGGCCTGCGCCCAAGCAGAGGCCAGTGGACCGCCCAGCGTCAGGGCAACGGCGGCCAGGATCAAAGTCTTCTTCATCGTCTGTTTCCTTCTTGCTGGAATTGGGCTCACTTCACCGTCACCGAACCGTGCATGCCGGATTCGCGGTGACCGGGGATCAGGCAGGCGAATTCGAACGTTCCCGCTTTGGTGAAGCGCCAGAGCATTTCGGCGCTTTTGCCCGGATCGACGCTTTTGGCGTTCGGATCGTCGTGCTCCATGTCGGGATATTTCTGCATCAGCTTCGCATGCTTTTCGTTGTCGGCGACGCTCGCGAGCATGAATTCGTGTTTGAGCGCGCCCTTGTTCTGAATGATGAAATGGACCTGCTCGCCCTTTTTGACTTCGAGATGATCGGGCGCGAACTTCATGCCGTCATTGTCGCTCATGATGACGGTGACGGTGCGCGCCGGCTTTTTGGGGTTTCCCGGCTCGCCGGCGGAAAAATGCTCGCCCTCATGGGCCAAAGCAGCCGTCGCTGCCAGCATCAGCAGGGCGAGGCTTGCGACGCTCAAAATCGATTTCATCTTTTCAGTGCTCCTTGTCGGTGTGTTGCATCAGTGTCCATGGCCATTCATGCGCGGCTTCACGACGGTGACCTCGATATCGCTTTGTGCGGGCGCCGCGCCTTGCCGTTGCGGCGCCTCCGGCGTCGCACCTTTGAATTCGTGGGCGACGGTGCCGGCCGGGTGTTTGTACCAGCCGGGGTCCTTGTAATCGTCGCGCGCGAGCCCCTCGCGGACCTTCACGACCGTGAACATGCCGCCCATTTCGATCGGGCCGAACGGACCGAAGCCGGTCATCATCGGCAGCGTGTTGTCGGGCATCGGCATTTCCATTGCGCCCATCTCCGCCATGCCGGCCGATCCCATCGGCATGTAGTCGGGCACCAGCTTGCGGATGGTCTTGGTGAGGTCCTTCTGCGGCGCGCCGATGAAGGTCTTAACGCTGTGGCCCATGGCGTTCATGGTGTGGTGCGACTTGTGGCAGTGAAACGCCCAGTCGCCCGGCTCGTCGGCGAGAAATTCGAAAGCGCGCATCGCGCCCACCGGCACGTCGGTGGTGACTTCGGGGATGCGGGCGCTTTCCTTGATCCAGCCGCCATCGGTGCAGGTGACTTCGAAATGCGGACCGTGCAGGTGGATCGGGTGGTTGGTCATGGTGAGATTGCCGATGCGCACGCGCGCGCGGTCGCCTTGCCGCACCACCAGCGGATCGATGCCCGGGAAGACCCGGCTGTTCCAGGTCCACATGTTGAAGTCGGTCATGGTCATGACCTTCGGCAGATAGCTGCCGGGGTCGATGTCGTAGGTGCTCATCAGGAACACGAAGTCGCGGTCGACCCGATGCTCGTTCGGATCGCGTGGATGCACGACCAAGAAGCCCATCATGCCCATGGCCATTTGCACCATCTCGTCGGCGTGCGGGTGGTACATGAACGTGCCGCTCTTGCGGATCGCGAATTCATAGACGAAGGTCTGGCCCGGCTTGATGTGTGGCTGCGTGAGGCCGCCGACGCCGTCCATGCCGTTCGGCACCAGCATGCCGTGCCAATGCACGGTGGTGTGCTCCGGCAATTTGTTGGTGACGAAGATGCGCACCTTGTCGCCTTCGACGCATTCGATGGTCGGCCCTGGCGACTGGCCGTTATAGCCCCAAAGATGAGCCTTCATGCCGGGCGCGAATTCGCGCAGCACGGGTTCGGCGACCAGGTGAAATTCCTTCCAGTCGCCGTTCATGCGCCAGGGCAAGGTCCAGCCGTTGAGCGTGACAACGGGCTGGTACTCCGGCCCGCTCGACGGAATGAGTGGGGGCTGCATGGCGGGCGAAGTGGTGGTGACCGCTTCGGGGATGCTTGCTGCCTGCACCCGGCCGCTGACGGCGGCGGCGCCGGCCAGGATCGCCGAGCCGCCGATGAGATTGCGCCGTGAGATCATGGCTGTTCTCCCTGTCGCTTCAGTGGCCGGAGGCTTCGCCGGACGCCGGCATTGCGATGGCGGCCGCTTCGCTCGCGCCCGCCGGGTCGCCGCCAATGAGGACGGCCGAAAGATCGCTGCTGGCGAGCCAGAAATCGCGCAGCGCTTCGACGGTGCTCACATTCGCAGCCGTCTTTTGCCGTGCCTCGGTGAGCAGCGCGAACACGTCCACCTGCATGGCGCCGTAGTGCAGCATCATCTCGTCCGAGACGATCTGGCGCAGCGGCAACACTTCGCGTTGGTAGTGACCGGCGATGTCATAGGCCGCGCGGTAGGTGCGATAGGCTTCGCGCGCCTGCGAGCGCACGTCGATTGCCTTCTGCGCCAGCCGGTTGAGCGCCTGCATATAGGTCTGTTCGGCCTCGCGCAGGCGCGTTTCGCCGAAGTCGAAGATCGGCACTTCGAAGGCGACCGCGAAACCGTGCTCGTGCACGGTGCCGCCGCCGTCGGTGGTGATCTTGTTGGCATAGCCCGCGTCCAGCACGTTGATGAAGCGGGTCGCGTTGGTCAGGCCATAGGATTTGGCGAGCGCTGCGAGCTCGATGCGCGCCATCTGCAAATCGACGCGGTGGCTGACGGCCGTCTGTTCGACCGCCCGCAAAGCCGGCGCGCGCTTCGGCAGCGGCGGGAGCCTGTCGGGAATTTTGAACGCGAGGTCGCCGCCCCACAGGCCGAGCGCGCGGATCAGCCGCTCGCGTTCGGTCGCGGCGCGCAGGCGCGCGGTCGCAAGCTGGGCGGCAAGCTCCGCATGGAAGGCCTGCTCGCGCGCCTGGTCGAGCTTGTTGAGCGCGCCGCTCTCGCCCAGGCGTTTGGCGAGTTTCGCCGCGGTCGCCGACGCGTCGTTGGCCTGCTCGAGCAGGCCGACAAGCTGCTGAGCGGCCACGGCGCGGTAATAGGCGCGCCGCGTTTCCGCCGCCAGCCTCAGCGTCGCAAGGGCGGCGGCAAGCTGCGAGTGCCGGAAGCGGTCGGCGGCGATGTCCGAACGCGCCGGCAGCGTCGCCAGCGCCAGAATGCTGGCGACGATCTGGCCGTCGAATTCGCTTTGGCCCCCACCCGCGACGCGAACAATGTCGATCGAGGGATTGGGCGGCAGCGATTGGCGAACGCGCACCGCATCGGCAATGCCGAGCTCGTTATAAGCGGCTTGCAAGCCGCGATTGTTGATGAGCGCGACCTGCACGGCGGCATCGGCCGTCAAAGGCCGCTTGAGCAGATGCGCGACCTCGGCGCGGACGGCGGCCGCGTCGTCCGCATCGCGAATGGCGACGACATTCTTATGCAGGCCGCGCCCGGCGATATCGGCGGTGACGCTCATACCGCCGTCGGGCGAAAACGACGCGCAGGCGGACAGCAGCAACGCGGTCGCGATCGGCGCGAGCGTGTGGAGGCGGCGTTGCATCAGCGCCCATCCTTCGGCACGGGCGGGGCGCCGTCCTTGCGTCCGGTCCAGGGCGCGGGCTCCACCGGTCGCTCGCTCGTATAGCCGCCGAGCACGGGGCGATATTGCGTGCTCGCCACGCGGGCAGTCGGGTCGGCCGGGTCGGCGCCCTGTGCGATGCCAGGCGGAACGGCGGCGCAACCTTGCGCCAGCAGCACGACCGCTGCCAAAATAGCGGCCGTTCGCAGACGGAGTCCTGCGGACATGGAAATTCCTCATCCATCGATCGACGACACGCGCGGAAACGGCTCATCGAGCCGCCGCGCCGGTGCTTAAATCGAACGGAGGAATCGCGGCGGTCGATCGATACGGTCGGAATTGCGCCCGAGCAGGCTTTCGGCCGGCGGCGGCATTGCGACGTCGGACACCCGGGCGATATGCCCGACGACGACATCGAAGGTCGGCGCGAGCGCGTTCACGCCGAAAAGGCCGCAGCATTTGGCCAGGTTGCCGTGGTCGTCGCCGCTGGGGATGGAATGCCGATGGTCCGAACCGTCGCCATGGGGCGAGGCCATGCCGTCGTGGTCGTGGTCGAGGCAATGCGTGGGCATGGCGCCGTCGCTCGCGGCCATGGCCGCCACCGGGGCCACCACGCACAGCGCATAAAGCGCGACCAGCAGGGCTGCCGCGCGCTTACGCCATCCGTTGGTCAACCATGCCAGCATCAGAACTTGCCGCCGAATCTGTCCTAATTTGCGCCCGCCGGCAGGGTGGGACGCTCCGGAAAAATGCCATTTAGGTTCGCCCCCGGCAAGCCCGGCTTGAACAACACCCTAATAATGGTCAAATCTTGCTCCGGTAAGGAGTTGGCCGTGGCGTCCCACGATATCCCGATCGGTTCCTCGCAGGTGAGCCTCGCCGCGCTCAACGAGCGCTCGCGCGAGATATTCCGGCAGATCGTCGAGAGCTACCTGGCGACCGGCGAGCCGCTCGGCTCGCGCAACCTCTCGCGCATCCTGCCGATGACACTGTCGCCGGCCTCGGTCCGCAACGTGATGTCGGACCTGGAAGAGCTCGGCCTGATCTATGCCCCGCACACCTCGGCCGGGCGGCTGCCGACCGAGCTGGGCCTGCGCTTTTTCGTCGATGCGCTGATGCAGGTCGGCGACCTGTCGGAAGCCGACCGCCGTTCGATCGAGGCGCAGGTGGCCGGCGCGGGCAGCGGCAAGTCGCTCGAGAATGTGCTCACCGAGGCCTCGCAGATGCTGTCCGGCCTGACGCGCTCGGCCGGCGTCGTGCTCACCGCGAAAAGCAATGTGCGGCTCAAGCACATCGAATTCGTGCGGCTGGAGCCCGAGCGCGCGCTCGTCGTGATGGTCGCCGAGGACGGTCAGGTCGAGAACCGCGTGCTCAATGTGCCGCCGGGCCTGCCGACCTCCTCGCTTGTGGAAGCCGGCAATTTCCTCAACGCCCGCATCCGCGGCAAGACGCTGGCCGACCTGCGCGGCGAAATCGAGAAGGCGGT
This sequence comes from Pseudolabrys sp., assembly GCA_035549515.1. GTDB lineage: Bacteria > Pseudomonadota > Alphaproteobacteria > Rhizobiales > Xanthobacteraceae > Pseudolabrys. The sequence goes on from DASZQT010000080.1 coordinate 9,784, forward strand.
GAGCGAGGGGCAGGCCGAGCTCGATCAGCTCACCCAGAAGATCATCGCCACCGGACTGGCGAGCTGGTCGGGCGGCGAGAGCGAAGAGCGCAAGCTCATCGTGCGCGGCCACGCCAATCTGTTGGAAGACCTGCATGCGCTCGACGATCTCGAACGCGTGCGCTCGCTATTCGACGCGCTGGAGACCAAGCGCGGGGTGATCGACCTGTTGGGCCGCGCCGAGCGCGCCGACGGGGTGCGCATCTTCATCGGTTCCGAAAACAAGCTGTTTTCGCTCTCCGGCTCCTCGACCATCGTGGCGCCCTACCGCGACAGCCAGGGCCGCATCGTCGGCGTGATCGGGGTGATCGGCCCCACCAGGCTCAATTATGCCCGCGTCATCCCGATGGTCGATTATACCGCCCGCGTGGTCGGCCGCCTGCTGACTCCCTGAGATTGCGCACGATCTTATCCGAAAACCGGTGCCCACTTTTGGGGATCATGCGCTGAGCGCTTGATTTTTGAGCCATCAGGCCTGATATGCCCCGCATCGGACCACCTTTAGCAATGGACCAAGCACGATGACGGACCCGACCGCTCGTCAGGCCGAGAACGCCGAGGCCGCAGCGCAAGCCGCAGACCCCGCCGTGGCGGCTTCCGACGATCCCGTGGCTGCGGCCCGGCGCGAAGCCGCCGAATACAAGGACAAGGTGCTGCGCACGCTGGCCGAGATGGAAAATCTGCGCCGGCGCACCGAGCGCGAGGTGACCGACGCGCGCGTCTACGGCATTGCGAGCTTTGCCCGCGACGTGCTGGCGGTGGCCGACAACATGCACCGCGCGCTGGAGGCGATCGGTCCCGAGCTGCGCGAGAGCGGCGGTCCCAAGGTCAAGGCGCTGATCGAAGGTGTCGAGCTGACCGAGCGCGAATTGCTCAAGAGCCTGGAAAAGAACGGCGTCAAGAAGTTCTCGCCGCAGGGCGAGAAGTTCGATCCTAATCTGCATCAGGCCATGTACGAGATGCAGGACCCGAATTTGCCGTCGGGCAGCGTCGGCCAGGTGATCCAGGCCGGCTACATGATCGGCGAGCGCGTGTTGCGCCCGGCGCTGGTCGCGGTGGTGAAGGCTCCGCCCAAGGCGGCGTCCAACAACAATTCGCAGGCCGACAACAGCGCGGCCAATTGAGTGCGTGCTCCCGTGTGATGCAACGCGCGAGCGCGGGAACAATGCAGGTGCGTTAGGGTCGGGAACTCGGCCCGTCTCGCACGCTTACGAAAAGGTTTATTAACGCTGCGCGGCTAGGTTTCGGGGCAACCCAAGCCGGCCCATGATGTCCGCACGCCCAGAGGTTCACTACAGCATCGTCGTTCCCGTTTTCAACGAAGAAGCTGTTATCCCACTTCTGCTTAAACGGCTTGACGCGCTTGTCGATGAGCTCGACGCGCCGGCCGAGGTGATCGTCGTCGACGACGGCAGCCGGGATTGCAGCGGCATCGTGTTGCGCGCGCGCGCCCGTGACGATGCGCGCTACCGCTATATCGGGCTCTCGCGCAATTTCGGACATCAGATCGCGATCACCGCCGGCATGGATGCCGCGCGTGGCAAAGCCGTGATCGTGATGGATGCCGACCTGCAAGATCCGCCCGAAGTCGTGCAGGAAATGATCGCGCGCTGGAAGGAAGGCTACGACGTCGTCTACGCCCGTCGTGTCGCGCGCGAGGGCGAAAGCGCGCTCAAGCGCTGGACCGCCGCCTGCTTCTACCGGCTGTTGAGCCGGCTTTCATCGGTCGATATTCCGCAGGACGTCGGCGATTTCCGGCTGGTCGACCGCAAGGTGCTGGATGCGTTCCTGGCGATGCCGGAACAAGACCGCTTTGTGCGCGGCATGTTTGCCTGGCTCGGCTTTCGACAGACCGCCGTCGATTTCCGTCGTCCCGCGCGGGCTGCCGGCGAAACCAAATATCCGCTCTGGAAGATGCTGCGGCTTGCCATGAACGCGGTCATCGGCTTTTCCGATGTCCCGCTCAAAATGGCGATCTGGGCCGGGCTCGTGGTGTCGGGCTTTGCGCTGTGCATCGGGCTTTATGCGATCGCGCGTTACCTGGCCAACGAGGTCGTCACCGGTTGGACATCGATCATCGTGGTCGTTTCGTTCTTCTCCGGCATCAATCTTCTCATGAGCGGGATCATGGGCCTCTATATCGGGCGCATTCATGCCGAGGTTAAGCGGCGGCCGCTTTACGTCGTCGAAGAGCGGGTCGGCTTCGAGGTGCGGCAAGAACAGCGCGCCGAGCAGACGGTCGATGAGTCGTTCGCAAGAATGCCGGGACGCAGGATGAGCGGATGAGCACGGTTTTGTCGCCGCCGCGCAGCGTCCCGATCGTGCTTCCGCGCTGGCTGCCGCTTGTCTTGATTTTGGCCGTCGCGGCCGCGCTACGCTTCGTGGTGGTGCCGAATTCCGATGTGAGTTGGGATTTGACCATCGCCGACAAGGTGCTCGACGGACAGCGCCTTTACACCGACATCATCGAGGTCAATCCGCCCGCCACGGTCTATCTGTACATGCTGCCGGCTCTGCTGGGGCGTTGGACCGGACTGTCGGCCGACCTGTTCGTCGACCTGCTCGTCTTCGCCGCGGCCGGCTTGAGCCTGTGGGTCTCGAACCGCGTTCTTGCGCGCGCCGATGCCCTGCCGGGAGATCGCAGCGAGCTTGCCGCCATTACGGCCGCGGTCCTGCTCATCCTGCCCGCGCACACCTTTGGTGAGCGCGAGCACATTGTACTGATTCTTTTTCTCCCGCTGCTCGCGGTCTCCGTGCTGCGCGCCTATGGTCACCGTCCCGGTCTTTGGATGGCGGTGCTGGCCGGGACATGCGGCGGCATTGTCGCAATCATCAAGCCGTTCTTCGCCGCTCCGATCGTGTGCGTGGCGCTGACGGCGGCGTATTTTTGCCGTAGCTGGCGTCCGATCTTCGCGCTCGAGAACTGGATCGCTGCCGGCTTGCTCGCCGTCTATACCGCCTGGGTGGCGATGGCGTACCCGGAATTCTTCAGCGACGTCGTGCCGCTCGTGCTTATGGTGTACGTGCCGGCCAAAGCCTCGATAGGGCAAATCCTCACCCAGTTCGCGACGCCGCTGTGGCTTTGCGCATGGGGCCTGGTCATTTTCTTCGACCGGCGGGCACTGCTTCGATTGCCGGTCGCAATGGTACTTTCGGCGTCGATCGGCTTCGCCATCGCTTTCTACATTCAGCAGAAGGGCTGGCCGTATCAATCCTACCCCATGATCGCCCTGGCGCTCATTGCTTTCGTCCCGACATTTCTCGCCTATTGGCGCCGCGATGGATCGGGCGATCCGGCGCCGCGCAAACAGCGGATGGCGGTCGCGCTCGCGACCGGCCTGCTTGTCGGCGGATGTTTCTCCTGGCTGAACAGTTCGCTTTACGTCGGCGGCATCGCGCAGGCGGTGCGCGCGCTCAAACCGCATCCGAAATTGCTGACCTTGTCGATCGATCTGTCGGTCGGCTTTCCCCTGACCCGTGAGGTGGAAGGGACCTGGGTCGGCCGGCTGGCCTCGCTCTGGATCAGCGGGGACGTTTGGCACCGGCTCCTGACCGAGGACCTCGACGGCGACACGCTGGCGAAGCTGAAGGCCTATGCCGCCCGCGACCGGCGGACCTTTACCGAAGACCTTGCGCGCGGCCGGCCGGACATCATTTTGGTCGATCATCGCCAGCAGGTGCCCTGGGCGGATTGGATCCGTAGTTACCCGCCATTGGCCGAACAAATGAAGGCCTATCGCAAGGTCCGGGCCTTCGGCGAAATCGATATCCTCTGCCGCGAGCAGGAATGCCGACCGGTTGAGGGCGGGCAAAAATAAGTCCTCTTGCGGCCCCATATGACCCTCCTATATGAGCGAGGAGGCCGCGCAAGGCGCGGTCAATCGCGTATCCAGGGGGCTGGATAGGGGGTCGGCGGATGAGCCGTCGGCATCCATTCGGGCGCTAACAGGCCCGGCCGGCCTGCCGCAATTTTGAGAGGAACAACCATGGGCAAGGTCATCGGTATCGACCTCGGCACCACCAATTCGTGCGTCGCCGTCATGGAAGGCAAGACGCCGAAGGTCATCGAAAACGCCGAAGGCATGCGAACGACGCCCTCGATCGTCGCCTTCACCGACGATGGCGAGCGCCTGGTCGGCCAGCCGGCCAAACGCCAGGCCGTCACAAATCCGGAAAAGACCATCTTCGCGGTCAAGCGCCTGATCGGACGCCGCTACGACGACCCGATGGTGGAGAAGGACAAGAAGCTCGTCCCCTACAAGATCGCCAAGGCGTCGAACGGCGATGCCTGGGTCGAGGCGGACGGCAAGCAATATTCGCCCTCGCAGATTTCCGCCTTCATCCTGCAGAAGATGAAGGAGACCGCCGAGGCCTATCTCGGCTCCAAGGTCGACCAGGCGGTCATCACCGTCCCCGCCTATTTCAACGACGCCCAGCGCCAGGCCACCAAGGACGCCGGCAAGATCGCCGGCCTTGAAGTGCTGCGCATCATCAACGAGCCGACCGCGGCCGCGCTCGCCTACGGTCTCGACAAGCAGAAGACCGGCCTGATCGCGGTCTATGACCTCGGCGGCGGCACCTTCGACATCTCGGTGCTCGAGATCGGCGACGGCGTGTTCGAAGTGAAGTCCACGAACGGCGACACGTTCCTGGGCGGCGAAGACTTCGATATGCGGCTGGTCAATTATCTCGCCGACGAATTCCAGAAGGAGCAGGGTATCGACCTGCGCCGGGACAAGCTCGCGCTGCAGCGCCTGAAGGAAGCGGCCGAGAAGGCCAAGATCGAGCTGTCGTCGACGACGCAGACCGAGATCAACCTGCCGTTCATCACGGCGGATGCCACCGGTCCGAAGCATCTCACCATGAAGCTCACCCGCGCCAAGTTCGAGGCGCTGGTCGACGACCTCATCCAGAAGACGGTCGAGCCCTGCCGCAAGGCGTTGAAGGACGCCGGCGTCACCGCGGGCGAGATCAACGAGGTTGTCCTGGTCGGCGGCATGACCCGCATGCCGAAGGTGCAGGAAGTCGTGAAGCAGTTCTTCGGCAAGGAGCCGCACAAGGGCGTCAACCCGGACGAGGTGGTCGCCATCGGCGCCGCCATCCAGGCCGGCGTGCTGCAAGGCGACGTGAAGGACGTGCTGCTGCTCGACGTGACCCCGCTTTCGCTCGGCATCGAGACGCTGGGCGGCGTGTTCACCCGCATCATCGACCGCAACACCACGATCCCGACCAAGAAGAGCCAGGTGTTCTCCACCGCCGAGGATAACCAGAACGCGGTGACCATCCGGGTCTTCCAGGGCGAGCGCGAAATGGCGGCCGACAACAAGATGCTGGGCCAGTTCGATCTGGTCGGCATCCCGCCGGCGCCGCGCGGCGTGCCGCAGGTCGAGGTCACCTTCGACATCGACGCCAACGGCATCGTCAACGTGTCGGCCAAGGACAAGGCCACCGGCAAGGAGCAGCAGATCCGCATCCAGGCCTCGGGCGGTCTGTCCGAAGGCGACATCGAAAAGATGGTCAAGGACGCGGAAGCTCACGCCGAGGAAGACAAGAAGCGGAAAGCGGCGGTCGAGGCCAAGAACCATGCCGAGGCGCTGGTGCATTCCACCGAGAAGGCGCTGGCCGAGCATGGCTCGAAGGTTGGAGACGCCGAGCGCAGCGCGATCGAGAACGCCATGGCCGATCTGAAGGAGGCGCTGAAGGGCGAGGATGCCGACGCCATCCAGCAGAAGGCCAATACGCTGGCGCAGGCTTCGATGAAGCTCGGCGAGGCGATGTACAAGGCGCAGCAGGAAGCCCCCGGCGCGGCCGACGGTCAGCCTGGCGCCGAGAAGAAGGAAGACGTGGTCGACGCGGAGTTCACCGAGGTCGACGACGACAAGAAGAAGTCGGCTTAACGGTTGTAAGCGACAACATGGCCCCCATCCTGAGGAGCGGCCTTGAGGCCGCGTCTTGAAGGATGGGGGCCAAAAACATGTGTGCCGTTCGTATTGGGCCTCGTCCTTCGAGACGCCGCGCTGAGCGCGGCTCCTCGGGACGAGGGGAGAGCCAGGGCAACGCCTAGATGTCCAAACGCGACTACTACGAGGTCCTGGGCGTTACGCGCACCTGCACCGAGGTCGAGCTGAAGGCCGCCTTCCGCAAGCTCGCCATGCAGCATCATCCGGACCGCAACCCGGGCGACAGCGAGAGCGAGCACAAGTTCAAGGAACTCAACGAGGCCTATGACGTGCTCAAGGACGGCGACAAGCGCGCCGCCTATGACCGTTTCGGCCACGCCGCCTTCGAGCACGGCGGCATGGGTGGCGGGCAAGGCTTCGGCTCCGATTTCGCCTCCACCTTCGCGGATATTTTCGACGATCTGTTCGGCATGAGCGGTGGCCGTCGCGGCGGCCGTGGCCAGGGCCGCGAGCGCGGCTCCGATCTCCGCTACAACATGGAGATCACGCTCGAAGAAGCCTTCGTCGGCAAGACCGCGCAGATCCGCATTCCCACCCCGGTCACCTGCGAAGCCTGTTCGGGCACCGGCGCCAAGGCCGGCACGCGGCCGAAGGCCTGCGCCACTTGCGGCGGCGCCGGCAAGGTCCGGCATGCGCAGGGCTTCTTCACGCTCGAGCGCACCTGCCCGACCTGTCAGGGCCGCGGCCAGGTTATCGACGATCCGTGCAAGGAATGCGAAGGCGCCGGCCGCGTCGTGCGCGAGCGCACGCTCTCGGTGAACATCCCGCCCGGCGTCGAGGACGGTACTCGTATAAGGCTCGCGGGCGAAGGCGAGGCCGGCGTGCGCGGCGGGCCGCCCGGCGACCTTTATATTTTCCTTTCGCTGGCGCAGCATGAGTTCTTCCAGCGCGAAGGCGCCGATCTCTATTGCCGCGTGCCCATCTCGATGGTGACGGCCGCGCTCGGCGGCGATTTCGAGGTCCCGGCGATCGATGGCGGCCAGAGCCGCGTCAAGGTTCCCGCCGGCACCCAGGCCGGCCGCCGTTTCCGCTTGTCGGGCAAGGGTATGCCGGTGCTGCGCTCGAAACAAACCGGCGATATGTACGTTCAAGTCACGGTGGAAACGCCGCAGAACTTGAGCAAGAAGCAGCGCGAGCTGCTGATGGAATTCGACAAGCTCTCGTCGGAGGATACTCAGCCCGAGTCGGCCGGGTTCTTCAGCCGGGTGCGTGAATTTCTCGACGGGCTTAGGACGCCGGGCAGCCATTCCGATTAGGCAGCCGTCTTGACCCTGCGCCCGGTGCCCTATACCGATGACATCTGCATGATAAAGTTCGCCCCGCACGCGTGATCCTGCGCCAATGTCCTCGCCATCCTACGCCCGCGTTGAAAAAAAGCCGCTGCGTCTCGATGACGAGATGCAGTTCATCCGCACTTGGATGGAAAAGCCGATCTCGACCGGCGCGGTGATGCCATCGGGCAAGGCGCTGGCGCGCACCATGGCGCGCTATGTCGATCCCAATTCCAAAGGTCCGGTGGTCGAGCTTGGGCCCGGCACCGGTCCGGTGACCGCCGCGCTGGTCGAGCATGGCATCGATCCGGCCCGGCTCGTACTGGTGGAATTCAATCCCGATTTCTGCCGGCTGTTGCGCTCGCGCTATCCGGCGGCGACCATCGTGCAGGGCGATGCTTATCGGCTGCGCCGTCTGCTCGAAGGCACGCTGAACGAGCCGGCCGCCGCGCTGGTGTCCGGTCTGCCGCTGATGACCAAGCCGCTGCGCACGCGGCTGCGCCTGATGGCCGACGCCATGACCCTGCTGCAGCCGGGCGCGCCCTTCATCCAGTTCACCTATGCGATGATGCCGCCGATCCCGAAGGAATTGTCGGGCATTTCGGCCGAGCCCTCCAACCTGATCTGGCTCAACCTGCCGCCGGCGCGCGTGTGGGTCTATCGCGGGGTGTAGCACCTCTCGCTGTCATTCCGGGGCGCTGAGATTTGTCATGGCCGGGCTTGTCCCGGCCATCTCGCTTAGGAGGGCACGGCGTTCCTTTCCTAAGCGGGATCGCCGGGACATAGGCGTTCCGAAAGAACGCCGTTCTTCGAACGGCTATGCCCGGCGATGGCAACGGATAGTCCGTCGCATGACGCCTGCTCCGCTGCGTGTTATTGAAGGCGAACTCGGAGCCGCCGATGCAGAACCCGAAAATCCTGGTCATGTCCGGCTCGAATCGCACCGGCTCGCACAACACGCGGCTGGCGGCGCTCGTCGCCAAGGAACTGACCCTGCTCGACGCCGAGGTCACGCGCATCTCGCTGCAGGATTACCCGCTGCCGATCTACGATGCCGATCTCGACGCGCGCGCCGGCCAGCCCGACAATGCGGTCAAGCTCAAGCATATGATCACGGCGCATCACGGCGTGTTCATCACGAGCCCTGAATATTCGGCCTCGGTGACGCCGCTCTTG
>DASZQT010000081.1:0-3817 GCA_035549515.1 Pseudolabrys sp.
GGAAACAGCGCCCGGCTTCCTGCACGCCTTCCTGATCGACGGCAAGGCGCCGGAAGCCGGCGCGCGGCTCACGCCAAGCGGGCTCGCCAACACGCTCGATCATCTCGCCCATGCCGGGCTCGACGATTTCTATCGCGGCGATGTCGGGCGCGAGATCGCCGCCGATCTCGAGCGCATCGGCAGCCCGGTGACGCGCGCCGATCTCGAACGTTTCCGCGCCACGGTCGAAGCGCCGCTCTCGGTCGAGACCCAATGGGGCACGCTCTATAATGCGCCGCCGCCGACGCAGGGCTTGGCGTCGCTCTTGATCCTCGCGCTGTTCGAGCGCTTGCGCGTGGACAAGCCTGACAGCTTCGAACATATCCACGGCCTGGTCGAGGCGACCAAGCGTGCCTTCCGCGTGCGCGACCGCGTCGTCACCGATCCCGATAAGATCACCGTCGATCTCGCGCGCTTCTTCGCGACCGGCTTCCTCGATGCCGAGGCCGAGAAAATCGATCGCAAGAAAGCCGCGCGCTGGCCGGCGCGGTCGGGCGAGGGCGACACCATCTGGATGGGCGCGGCCGATGCCTCCGGCTTGGCCGTATCCTACATCCAATCGATCTATTGGGAGTTCGGTTCGGGCGTCGTGCTGCCGTCGACCGGCATCCTGATGCAGAATCGCGGCGCCAGTTTTTCGCTCGAGCCGAAGGCGCTCAACGCGCTCGAACCCGGCCGCCGCCCCTTCCACACGCTCAATCCGGCGCTGGCCGCGCTCAAAGACGGGCGCGTGATGGCCTATGGCACCATGGGTGGCGACGGCCAGCCGCAGAGCCAGGCTGCGGTGTTCACGCGTCACGTTGCATATCGCCAGCCGCTCGACGAGGCGCTCGACGCGCCGCGCTGGCTGCTCGGCCGCACCTGGGGCTCCACCCACACCAGCCTGCGCATGGAGAGCCGCTTCGACGGCAATCTGATCGACCGGCTGATGTCGGCGGGGCACGACGTCGCAGTGCTGGACGAGGCCTATTCCGACACCATGGGACATGCCGGCGCGGTTGTGCTGCACCCCAATGGCACGCTCGAAGGTGGCCACGATCCACGCGCCGACGGCGGCGCGGCCGGCGTGTGAACTGTTCTAGTATTCATTCTTGCGATCGTTAGGTTGCGGGCGAACGAACGAGCGCCACGCATGCACGACCATTCCCACGCCCACGCGCACGACCATTCCCATTCGCACAGCCACGTGCCGACCAGTTTCGGGCGCACCTTCGCGATCGCGACCGCGCTCAATCTCGCGCTGGTGATCGGGCAGGCGATCTTCGGCTTCCTCGCCAATTCGCTCGCTCTCCTGGCCGATGCCGGACACAATCTCGGCGACGTGATGGGTCTCGTGCTGGCCTGGGGTGCGGTGGCGATTGCCGGCTGGCGGCCGAACGCGCGCTACACCTATCGCATGCATGGCGCCTCCATCCTCGCCGCGCTCGCCAATGGCCTGCTGCTCTTGGTCGCGGTCGGCGCGATTTCCTGGGAAGCGGTGCGCCGGTTCGGCGCGCCGCAGGAGGTGGCCAGCGGAACGGTGATCGCGCTCGCCGCGCTCGGTGTGGTGGTGAACGGCGTCTCCGCCTGGCTGCTCAGCCGCGGCAGCCAATCCGACATCAACATGCGCGGCGCCTTCCTGCACATGCTGGCCGACGCCGGCGTCTCGGTCGCCGTCATCGCGGCCGCGCTGGGTATTCGTTACACCGGCTGGCAATGGCTCGACCCCGCCGCAAGTCTGCTGATTTCGGCGGTGATCCTGTTCAGCACCTGGAATCTGTTGCGCGAGGCGCTGGGCCTCACGCTCAATGCCGCGCCGAGCGCCATCGATCCCGCCGCGGTGCGCGGCTATCTGGAGGGGCTGCCCGAGGTCGCCGCCGTGCACGACCTGCATATCTGGGCCATGAGCACCACCGAGACCGCGCTCACCTGCCATCTGGTGATGCCAAAGGGCCATCCGGGCGACGCCTTCTTGCAGGGCGTTGCCGATGCGCTCGAGCACAAGTTCGAGATTGGGCACAGCACCGTGCAGATCGAGCTCAACGATGCCGGCCGCTGCGCGCTCGCGCCGGAGGAGGTTCTGTGACATTTCGCGCGGGAAGCGCCTCCATTCCGCCGCAGACTCGATTATGATGCCGGCGTTTTCCGGGGGTATCTCGCGCATGTCGCGCCGTCTGTTTGCCTACCTTATTGCCGCCCTGGCGAGCTTTGCCGCCGCGCCGGCCTTCGCGCATCCGCATGTCTGGGTGACCATGCACACCGAGCTGGTCTACGGCCCCGACCGCAGCATCACCGGCGTGCGCCATCATTGGGCTTTCGACGACATGTTCTCGGCCTTCGCCACGCAGGGCCTGGAGGCCAAGGAGAAGGGCAAGTTCACGCGCGAGGAATTGGCGCCGCTCGCCAAGGTCAATGTCGAGTCGCTGAAGGAATACGACTACTTCACTTACGTGACGGCCGATGGCCAGAAGACCAAGCTCGGCGATCCGCTGCCCGACTATTGGCTCGACTACAAGGACGCGGTGCTGACGCTGAACTTCACGCTGCCGTTCAAGACGCCGCTGAAGGCCAAGGAGCTCAAGGTCGAGGTCTACGACCCGACCATCTTCGTCGATTTCGAATGGGCCAAGGACGATCCGGTCCGCATGGTCGGCGGCAAAGGCTGCATGGCCGATGTGGTGAAACCGCGCGAGATGACCTATGCGGAAGGCAAGGCCTTGAGCGAGATCCCGGCCGACCAACAGAACACGACGATGCTCTGGGGCGCGATGTTCTCCAACAAGATTCTGGTGCATTGTCCTTGAGCGGGCGATGGCTTTAAGCGGGGCGGCCTGTCTGGACGGGGAATCGTTGACATGACATCCAGCCGGCGCCTCACCTTGGCGCAATACGTGCTCCTGGCGGGCTGCGTGCTTCTGCTTTTAGTCGCGGCCGATGCGGCATGGGCACAGCCCTTCGGTATCGCGCGCGGTGCGCCGCCGCCGCAGGTGGGCGGCTTCGCCGGGTGGATCCTCGCCAAGCAGGCCGAATTCTACCGCATGTTTTCCGGCCTGATCCGCGCCTCCAAGTCCGACGGCAGCGCGGCCTATACGCTGATGGGCATCTCGTTCCTTTACGGCATCTTCCACGCCGCCGGTCCCGGCCACGGCAAGGCGGTGATCTCGTCCTACATGGTCGCGAATGACGAGACGTGGCGGCGCGGCGTCGTGCTGTCCTTTGCGTCGGCGATATTCCAGGCGTTCACCGCCATCGTCATAGTCGGCATCGCCGCGGTGCTGTTGAACGCCACCGCGCATACCATGGGCAATGCGGTGCGCGTGATCGAGACGGTGAGCTATGGGCTCATCATCGTGATCGGCTTGCGATTGCTGTGGGTGAAGGGCAGGGCCTTTCTGAAACTGCTGCGCGGCGAGCAGGCCGCCGCGCAGGCGCATGAGCACGAGCATCATCGCCACGAGCAGGCGCACAATCACGGCCATGACCATTCGCACGGGCATGACCACGACGACGCTCATGGTCATGAGCATGCGCACGCGAATTCACACGCGCACGGCCACGCCCATCATCACCACGCTCACGGACACCACCACGACCACGATCACGACGATGAAGGGCATGCCTGGGGCCATGCCCATGCGCCGGAGCCGGCCGAACTTGCCGGCAAGCATTGGCTGCGGCGCGGGCTCTCGGCCGTGGTCGCGGTCGGCTTGCGGCCCTGTTCGGGCGCGATCATCGTCCTGGTGTTCGCGCTGGCCCAGGGCCTGTTCTGGATCGGCGTCGCGTCCACCTTCGCGATGGG
>DASZQT010000082.1:0-3699 GCA_035549515.1 Pseudolabrys sp.
ATCTTGGCCGGATCGAAATCGACCAGCAGCGTGCCCTGATAGAGCAGCAGGTCGCCGTCGAAAATGCCGCCGGTGCCGCTGATCTTGCGGCCGTCGACCTCGATGTCGTTGCGCGGCCTGAAGCGCGCCGGCACGCCGAGCCTGTTGAGCCCGAGCGCGAGCGCCTCGCAGATGCGGCGCGAAACCTCGGCGAGGCTGTAAGGCCCGAGCGCGGAGCGATGACACACCAACTCCCAGCCAATCTGGCCCTCGTCGAAGTAAAGCCCGCCGCCGCCGGTGATGCGGCGCACGATCTCGATGTTGTTGGCGCGGCAGTAATCGACCTTCACTTCATCGGAGAGGATCTGGTGCACGCCGATCAGCGCGCAGGGCTTGAAACGGATGAAGCGGATGGTGTCGGGCACCTCGCCCGCCTTATGCGCGTCGATCAGCGCCTGATCGAAGGCAATATTGGCGCGCCCGGAGCGGATGCCGGTCTCGATCACGCGGAAGGGTTTGGCCGCCGTGCTCACAACGCTAACCCCCGCAGCAGCCGTTCGGCATGCCCTTGTCGAGCTGGCGGCGAACTTTGCGGATGTCGTCGCGCTTGAGCTTGAACGGATAGGACGCGATGTCGCGCACCGGCGAGTCGCCATAAGGCCTGTCGCAGGCGGAGATGTCGGTCGCTTCCTTGCCCGGGCAGCCGGAAGTGCGGAACGCGGTGCCCGCGTTGATGACTTCGTCGAGGTCGCTTTTCGCCACGCCGAAGTCGATCAGCGTGCCGGTCTCGTCGAAGCGCATGCGGTCCATGTGGTGGCCGCGATAGTCGATCAGGTAGCGCGCGACCTGCACGCGCCGCCACTGCGGGCGCGGCACCGGCGGCAGATGGTCCATCAGCGAGCCCTTCTCGGGGAAGAACGCGAACATGTGGCTGTGGCCGCCGAGATCGCGGATCTTCTGCACCTGCGTGATCACGTCGCGGTCGCTCTCGCCCATGCCGACGATCAGATGCGCGCCGAAACGCTCGGGGCCGAAAATCTCGGCCGCCGCGTGGATGATTTCCCAATACTTGTCCCAGCTATGCGGCGACTGCACGCCGCGCCCGCGCGTGCGATCGAACACTTCGGGGTTGCAGGCATCGAGGGCCACCGTGAAAATCTCGGCGCCGAGATCGTACAGCTCCTGTACGTCGAGCCGCGTCATGGTGGTCGGATTGGACAGGATCGACACCGGTACGTGATTGACGCGTTCGACCCATTTCTTCAGCACCACGCGGGTGTCGTCGTCCGAGCGCGGGTGCGTGATCATGCTGATGCACATGCGATGGAAACGCCCGCCGTCGCCGCCGGCAGCGACGATGTCGATCACCTGATCGTAGGGCACGGCCGGCCAGTCGACGCGGATGAAGTTGCGGTCGGCGTAATTGCGCTCGGCCTCGCGATGACGCGCCAGCCCGCAATAGGCGCAGTTGGCGCGGCAGCCTTCCGGATAGGTGAGCAGCAGGTTGAGGCAGCGCGTGCAGCTCGTGCGGTGCATCAGGCCCTTCATGACGCCGAGCGTGATGGCGGCCGCCGTCGACATCTGCACATAGTCGGGCGAGCGCATGTTGGGCGTGAGGAAATTATAGTTCGGCAGGTAGACGCCTTCCGGCGCCACGTCCTGTGATTTCACGCGGCCGCCGTTCTTGGCCTCGGCCGGAATCTCGCCGGGCGCGCGCGGCTGCATGGTCTCGGGCGCGTTGAAGTCGCGCTCCTGCTTGTCGAGGAAGTTGGGCACCGGTTGCCGGGGCATTTCGAGACAGCTCATGACTTCCTCTCCTCGATTCCAAAGTGTTTTTCGGCCGCTAGTCTGAGCGATGCCGCATTCTCCCTCCCTCCCGCCGCGAAGCGGTGGGGAGGGTCGGCAAGCATCGCGCACACGATGCTTGCCGGGGTGGGGGGAGTTTCTTTCAAAGACGCCGTGCCTTCCGTCGCCCCCCACCCCCGACCCCTCCCCACCACGCGCAAGCGCGCGTGGGGGGAGGGGAGGGACAGGGTCATTCGGTCCAGCGACAGCATTTCGTTATCCTCACGCCGCCCAGTAGTGCGGCGAACCGATCCAGCCATCGATGAGGGCGCGCGCGTCGGGCCGGCCGCCATGTTCGTAACGGGCCAGCACTTCGCCGCGCCGGCGCAGCGCGCGATTGAGCGCCGCGTCGAAAATATCGCCGAGTTCTTCCTCGTAATCTTCCGCCGCACGCGGCCGCCCCGAGAGCCAATCGACGGCTGCTTGGCCTGCGAGCGTGCCCGACTGCACCGCCGAGGCGATGCCGGCGCCGGTGACCGGATTGGTCAGCCCGGCGGCATCGCCAGCGAGCAGCACTTGTACACCGCCGAGCCGGCCGATGGCGGTGAGGCGTCCGCCCACGGGGATCGTGCCGCCAGTAAGACAATAAGCGCGGGTGCCGATGCGGCGCGCCGCCGACAGCTTCGCAAAAAGGTCGGTGAGCAGCGGCTTGAGCTTGTGCCGCTCTTCCATGTTGACGCCGAGGCCGACATTGGCGACCGCGCCCTTGGGGAACAGCCAGCCATAGCCGCCGCGATAATCAGCGGAGAGATAGATATCGGTGGCGTCGTGCGGCAGCACCATCGGCACGGTGACCTGCCGCGTATCGACGAGCGCACGGTTGACCTGGCCAATGGCCGCGCCGACGCGCGACAGCGGCCCGTCGCAGCCGATCAATAGGCGCGGCTTGAGGCTGCGGCCATCGGAGGTGTGCACGGTGCCGTCGGCATCGATTGAATTGACGGAAGTGCCGTAGCGGCAGTCGGTGCCGGCGCCACAGGCTTCCGCCGCTAGCATGCGGTCGAAAGCGCCGCGGTCGATCATGAAGCCACGGAAATTCGGCGTCTCGTCGCCCGCGCCATCTTCCGCGAAGCTGAGCATGCGCGCGACCGTCTGCTCGGTGACGTCTCGCACGTTCGGCACGTCGCGCTCGATCATGCTCGGCACGAATTCGGCGCATTGCACCGGCGCGCCCGCTTCCGAGCGACGCTCGACGGCGACCACGCTGAAGCCTGCGTGCGCGATGGCCGTCGCGGCCCGGCTGCCCGCCGGCCCAAGGCCCACCACCAACACGTCCGGCGTTTCAATGCTCATGGCGTTGTTCAAACTACGTTGCGTTATTCAAACTGCGTTCCTCACGCCGCGCAGGCGCGCCGCCCGCTCAAACCGTTGAGCGAGATCGAGCAGCAGGCGTGTTCCTGCTCGACCGGGCGGCCGATCGCCTGCGCCAGCGCCACGATGCCTTGCGCCGGATAGGCGATGCCGTCGAAGCCCGCCATCACGGCATAGGCATCGGTGATCATCTTGTGGCGGCCGGCCGGGCGAATGCAGCCGAGCTGCACCGGCGCATTCGTGATGCGCTGGCGCGCGGCCACCAGCACCTTGGCGACATCGTCGGTCGAGATGGTCGCGAACGGCTTGTCGGCCGGGGCGTAGATCGGCGACACCACCACCAGGATCAGCGCCGAGACGCGGTGGCGCGCGACGATGTCGAGCGCGTTTTCCTCGCCGAGCAGGCGGCCGTAATGCAGGCCAATGACGATATGCGGCACCACATCCATCTTGGTGGCGGACAGCGCCGCCAGCGTGGTCTCGAAATCCGCAACCGGGCGGTCGAGATGGTAGACGTCGCGGATGGTCTCCTGCGCGCCGATCACGTCGAGCATGGCGACATCG
>DASZQT010000083.1:0-4012 GCA_035549515.1 Pseudolabrys sp.
CGCTCGATGAGATCGCCCGCGCCAAGGATGCCGGCGTGCCGCATGCGCGCAAGGAATTGCCCGCGCTCGCCCCGCTCGCCGCCGACGATATTATCGGGCTCGAGCCGGACCAGGTCATTCACCGGCTCACCATCGACGCCACTTTGCAGAAAAATCTGGAAGGACTGGCGCGCGAGCGCGCCCATGCGCTCGGGCCGCGGATCTCGGTCGCCATCATGGCGGTCGATAACGCGACGGGCGAGGTGAGGGCGCGCGTCGGCTCGGCCGATTACTTCGATGCCCAGCGCGCCGGTCAGGTCGACATGACGCAGGCGCTGCGCTCTCCCGGCTCGACGCTCAAGCCTTTCATCTACGGCCTCGGCTTCGAGGATGGGCTCATCCATCCCGAGACGCTGATCGACGACGTGCCCGAGCGCTATGGCAGCTACAAGCCGGAGAACTTCGACCTGACTTTTCAGGGCACGGTGACGGTGCGCAAGGCGCTGCAATTCTCGCTCAATGTCCCGGCCATCGCCGTGCTGAGCAAGGTCGGCGTCGCCCGCCTCGGTGCGCGGCTGACCCAGGCGGGCGCCGCGCTGGTGCTGCCGAAAGGCGAAGCGCCGGGGCTGGCCATGGGTCTCGGCGGAGTCGGCGTCAAACTCTCCGACCTGGTGATGCTCTATACCGGGCTCGCCCGTCTCGGCGCCGCCGTGCCGCTCAACGAACGTGCAGGTGCGCCCGAAGCGGCCGCGCGCCGGCTGCTCGATCCGGTGGCGGCCTGGTATGTCGGCAATGTGCTGATCGGCGCACCGCCGCCGGACAATGCGCCGATCGGGCGCATCGCCTTCAAGACCGGGACGTCTTACGGCTATCGCGACGCCTGGGCGGTCGGCTTCGACGGCCGCATGACCATCGGCGTCTGGGTCGGCCGTCCCGATGGCGCGCCGGTGCCCGGTCTGGTCGGCCGCGTCTCGGCGGCGCCGATCCTGTTCGACGCCTTTGCCCGCACCGGCCTCACGGCGGCGCCCCTGCCGAAACCGCCGGCCGGCGTCATCTTCGCCACAACCGCCAGGCTGCCGCCACCTTTGCGCCGCTTCAGCCCCGAGGGCTCCCCCGGCACGAAGGGCGAGCCCCCCCGCATCATGTTCCCGCCCGACGGCGCCCGCCTCGAACTCTCGGGCGGGCCGGTCCCCGACTCCCTGCCGCTCAAGATCGCGGGCGGCCGCGCTCCGCTCACCGTCATGGTCAATGGCGTGCCGATCCCGGGCGCGAGCGGCCGCCGCACCCTGTTCTTCCGCCCGGACGGGCCGGGCTTCGTGCGGCTGACCGTCATGGACGCCCGCGGCGCCGCCGACAGCGTGACCGTGCGGCTGCAATGAATTGCAACAGAATATGATCGGTTCCGCTTCAAGAGCTGCCTCTAACGCATTGTCGGTACAATAGGATTTTTCGGATCGGCCTGTTGCATTTCCGCCGCATTGAGGCGCAATGCGCGTGCGCGGCGCATTAAACTTATTGTCGGCGGGAAATAGCCGTCTTAAGCACGCTGCCAACCGGATCATGAGCACGACCACCGACGACACGCGGCCATCGATTGCGCCAGCGCGCGGCCTCGCCGCCGCGCTCGATTACGCCTGCGCGTCGCACAAGCGCGCCGCCGCGCTGCTCATCGCCTTCGCCCTGATCGCCTTCCTGCCCGGCTTTTTCCAAATCCCGCCGGTCGACCGCGACGAGGCCCATTTCGCGCAGGCCACCAAGCAGATGCTGGAGACCGGCGAGTATGTCGACATCAGGTTCCAGGACGAGGTCCGCTACAAGAAGCCGGTCGGCATCTATTGGCTGCAAGCCGCCGCGGTGAAGGCCGGCGAGGCGCTCGGGGTGCCCGAGGCGCGCACCACGATCTGGCTCTACCGGCTGCCGTCGCTGTTCGGCGCCATCGGCGCGGTGCTGCTGACCTATTGGGCGGCGCTCGCCTTTGTCGCGCGCCGCGCGGCGCTGGTGGCGGCGCTGATGATGGCAAGCTCCATCCTGCTTGGGGTGGAGGCGCGGCTGGCCAAGACCGATGCCGTGCTGCTGATGACCTGCGTGGCCGCCATGGGCGCGCTGGCGCGCATCTATCTGAGCCGCCGGCGCACGCCCGAGGAGCCGATCGGCTGGTATGAGCCGGCAGTGCTGTGGACGGCCCTGGCCGGCGGCGTGCTGATCAAGGGCCCGCTCATCCTGATGTTCGTCGGCTTGACTGCGCTGACTTTATCGATCGCAGACCGTTCGCTGCGCTGGCTTGCCGCGTTGCGGCCGCTCGCCGGCATTGCCTGGATGAGCCTTTTGGTGCTGCCGTGGTTCGCGGCGATTGTCGCCAAATCGGGCGACAGTTTTTTCGTGCAGGCGGTCGGTCAGGACATGCTGGCCAAGGTCGCCAGCGGGCAGGAGGCGCATGGCGCGCCGCCCGGCTACTACCTCGTGCTGTTCTGGCTCACCTTCTGGCCCGGCTCGGTGCTGGCGGGTCTCGCGGTGCCGATGATCTGGAAGGCGCGGCGCGAGCCGGGCGCGCAATTCCTGCTCGCCTGGCTGGTGCCGTCTTGGATCGTGTTCGAAGCCGTGATGACCAAGCTGCCGCATTATGTGCTGCCGCTCTATCCGGCTATCGCCATCCTGATTGCCGGCATTCTGGAGCCGGGCGGGTTGTCGAAGAACCGCTGGCTGCTGCGCGGGACGGTCGGCTGGTTCCTGTTCCCGGTCGCCATCGCAATTGCCGCCGTGGTCGCCTTCATCATGTTTGGCCGCGATCTCGGGCTCGTGGCCTGGCCGTTCGGGGCCGCGGCGGCCATTTTCGGCCTGTTCGCCTGGTGGCTTTACGACGCGGACGGCCCGGAGCGCTCGCTGTTGCGCGGCATGATGGCCTCCGTGTTCGTCGCGATCACCGCCTATGCCATCGCTTTTCCCTCGCTGCCGAACCTGTTTCCGAGCGCGCTGATCGCCGATGAATTGCGCGCGACCGGCTGCGACGATCCGCATGTGGCGGCCACCTACGTCTATCAGGAGCCGAGCCTGGTGTTCCTGCTTGGCACCAATACCCGCTTCACCGACGGCGTCGGCGCGGCCGAATTCCTGCGCGCGGGCACCTGCCATTTCGCGCTGATCGATCCGCGCAGCGAGCGCAGCTTCGTGCAGCGCGCCAATGCCATCGGCCTGCGCTACACGCTGATGCGCCGCGTCGACGGCTACAATATCAGCATCGGCAAGCCGGTCGCCTTGACCATCTTCCGTTCGGGTACGCCATGACGGCGATCGGCGGCGCGGGTCGCGAGCCCGGCGCGATGGCGCCGGTGGCCCCGATACCCCCCTGGCGGCGCTGTATCGCCAATGTAGCGACCGCGCTGGCGATTCTGGTGCGCCCGCCACGCATTCACCCGCGCCTGCCGTGGGTTTCGCTGCGCCAGCTTGCCGTCGCCACGGCAATCACCGTGGTCGTGCTCGTCCTCGGCATGGCTTTCATCGATACGCCGCTGAGCCACGCCGCGCAGCGGCTGCCGCGCTGGGTCATTTCGTTCTTCAACAACATCACCGACTACGGCAAGTCGGGCTGGTTCCTGTGGCCCATCGGGATCGTATTCTTGCTGCTCGCGGCGTTGCCGCCGGTGTTGCCGCGTTTTGCGCAAGGCGTGCTGGCCGCGATCATGGTGCGGGTCGGCTTCCTGTTCACCGCTATCGCGCTGCCGGGCCTGTTCGTCACGACGGTCAAGCGCATGATCGGGCGCGCCCGCCCGCCGGTCACCGGCGGTTCCAATCCGTTCGATTTCATGCCGTTCATCTGGCGCGCCGACTTTGCGAGTTTTCCGTCCGGCCATTCGACCACCGCCTTTTCGGTGCTGGTGGCCTTCGGCACGCTCTGGCCGCGCACGCGCACGATCGCCCTGGTCTATGCGCTGACCATCGCGGCAAGCCGCATCATCGTGACCGCGCATTATCCGACCGATGTGCTGGCAGGCGCCATTGTCGGCACCGTGGGCGCCTTGATGGTGCGGCGCTGGTT
>DASZQT010000084.1:0-28979 GCA_035549515.1 Pseudolabrys sp.
CGCCGAAGGTGTCGCCGTAGCCGCCGGTATGCACCAGCCGCTCGCCCACGGTCGGCATGATCTTCTGATGCTTGCGGATGAGCGTGCCGTCGGGACCGATATACAATTGCGTGTTGAACATGGTGCCCATGGTCTGCGGGATCTTCTCGCAGACGCCGATCACGACATAGGCGTTGACCGAGCGCGCCGCTTCGCACAGCGCATCGGTTTCGGGGCCGGGAATCTCGACCGAATTCTTGAACAGCTCGACCGCCAGCCGATTGGCGATGGCGCCGCTGGCGGCGTGGTGGTGGTACCAGACCGGATGCGCGGGGATGAAGCCTTCCGGAAATCCGATCACGCGCGCGCCGTTGCTCCCCGCCTCGCGGATGAGCCGGCAGGCCTTCTCGACCGAGCCCTCGCGGTCGAGAAACACCGAGGCGGCCTGCACCGCTGCAACCTTTATGGTCGGATAGCTGTCACCCATTTCCGATACCCGTCCTTGCTGGCGCCAATCTCGACAAGCCACCGACCGAATATTAGCTGATAGGATAGCCTAGCAGCAGCCCCCCGACCTTTGAGGCTCCCATGTCCTGGTCCCTGAACATCGGCAAAGTGGCGGGCACGGTCGTGCGCGTCCACATCACCTTCCTCCTGTTCCTGGCCTGGATATTCGCCGCCAGCTACGCCTCCGACGGCGCGGCCAGCGCCTGGAATACCGTGCTGTTCATGCTACTGCTGTTTCTATGCGTGCTGCTGCATGAGTTCGGGCACATCTTCACCGCGCGCGCCTTCGGCGTGCCGACGCCCTATGTGACGCTGCTGCCGATCGGCGGCGTCGCGCAGCTCGAGCGCATTCCGGAGGAGCCGTGGGAGGAATTCCTCATCGCCATCGCCGGACCGCTGGTGAACGTCGGTATCACGCTCGTGCTGCTGCTGTTCGGTGCGCATTTGACGACGAACGCGGCGGGCGCGGTCGACAATGCGCATGTCTCGATGATCGACCGGCTGGCGTTCGTGAACCTGTTCCTGGCGCTGTTCAACCTGATTCCCGCCTTCCCGATGGATGGCGGCCGCGTGCTGCGCGCGGCGCTGGCGAGCCGTTTCGGCTATGTGCGCGCGACCGAGCTCGCCGCCTCGATCGGCCAGTTCGTCGCCTTCGCGCTCGGCTTCATCGGGCTCTTGTACAACCCGATCCTGATCTTCATCGCGATTTTCGTTTATCTCGCCGCCTCGTCGGAGGCTCACATGGTGGCCCTGCGCGCGGTCTCGCGCGGCGTGCCGGTGAGCCACGCCATGATGACGCAATTCGCGACGCTTAAGCCCGAAGCGCACATCGATGACGCCGTGCAAACTTTGCTGCAGACCAGTCAAGGCGAGTTTCCGGTGGTGGACGGCGCCGGCAAGCCGGTCGGCCTGCTCGGCCGCGGCGACCTGATCCGCGCGATCAAGACGCTCGGACCGGACGCCCGGGTGGCGGATGCCATGAATGTGGACATGCCCGTCGTCACCTATCGCGCCACGCTCGAGCAGACCTTCAAGCTGCTGCAGGAAAAGCAGGCGCAGGCGGTCGCGGTCACCGACGCCGCCGGCAAGCTCAGTGGCCTGGTCACCGGCGAGACCATCGCCGAGATGATGATGCTGCAGAAGGTCATGCCGAAAGGCGCCACCGTCGGCCCGTGGGGCCGCGCCGCCGGCTGAGGAGAACGTCGCAAAGGCCAGGCGACCGACGCGAAATACAGCGCTAGGATCGCTCCCGGAGCAGCACGCACGGGGATCGCGATGGATGGCGGGCTGATACATACGGCGATGGACATCGCCGCCTGGATTGCCGCCTGGCTGGCTTATCGCTGGGCCAAGCCATACGTGCCGCTGCCGCCCGGCGCGCCCAATCGCGACCTTGCCTATATCGCCGCCTTGCTGTTCGGCGCCGGTGTCGGCGCTGTCCTCTCCGGCACGGCTAATCTGTGGCTATCCGGACAGCCCGGGCTGGCACGCTCGATCGAAGGCGCCGTTTTGGGCGGCATCGTCGCGATCGAGCTCTACAAAGCGATTTGCGGCATCAATGTGCGCACCGGCGCGCGCTTCGCGCTGTCCTTCGCGGTGGGCGCGGCGGTCGGCCGCATCGGCTGCTTCCTGGCCGGCATGGACGATTTCACCTATGGCACGCCGACGGCGCTGCCCTGGGGCCACGATTTCGGCGACGGCGTGATGCGCCATCCGGTGCAGCTCTATGAGAGCGCGGCGATGGCTGCCTTCGCGCTCGCCTATGTGTGGCAGGTCAAGCGCGGCAACCGCTTCGTCATCGACAACGGCTTCTATCTCGCCGCCGGTTTCTACGGGTTGCAGCGCTTCGTCTGGGAGTTCTTCAAGCCATACACACCGCTCGCGGGACCGTTTACGCTCTTTCATTTCCTGTCCGCTGTCCTCGTCGTCTACGCGGTCGTCATGATCGCGACGGCCCCCAAGTCGAGAGCCGCCAATGACCGTGCCTTTGCGTAGAGCCCGCCCTTACGTCTTTTGGGGGCAGACCAATTCGTTGTGCGAGACCTGCCTGAGTATCGTGCCGGCCAAGGTGAAGATCCGGGACAACAAGGTCTGGTACGAGAAGCGCTGCGAGCACCATGGCACGCACTCTACTTTGATCTCGACCGACGCCGCCTACTGGCGGATGTGCAAGGACTACATCAAGCCCGGCGACCGGCCGCTCGCCTGGCAGAGCCACACCGAGTTCGGTTGTCCCTACGATTGCGGCCTGTGCCCGGACCACGAGCAGCATTCCTGTTTGGCGCTGATCGAGATCAACGAACACTGCAATCTGACCTGTCCGGTATGCTTTGCCGATTCATCGCCGGCGCGCGGCCAGCATCTGCCGCTCGCGACCATCGAGCGCATGATCGACGCGCTGGTGGCGAGCGAAGGCGAGCCCGACCTCGTCCAGTTGTCGGGCGGCGAACCGACGCTTCATCCGGACTTCTTCGCCGTACTCGCGGCGGTGCGGGCACGGCCGGTGCGCCATGTCATGGTCAACACCAATGGCCTGCGCATCGCGCAGGAGCCCGACTTCGCCGCACGTCTTGCCGAAAATAAGACCGGGCTGGAAATCTACCTGCAGTTCGATTCGATGAAGCGCGACGCGCTGATGGATCTGCGCGGCGCCGACCTGCGGCGGGTGCGCCGGCAGGCACTGGAAAATCTCGAGCGCCACAACATCTCGACCTCGCTGGTGGTCACCGTCAAACAGGGCGTCAACGACGACGAGATCGGCGAGATCGTGCGCCATGCACTGGAATGGCGCTGCGTGCGCGGCATCACCTTCCAGCCGGTGCAGGATACCGGCCGCAACGAGAACTTCGACAAGTCGAAACGCGTCGTGCTCTCCGACATCCGCCGCCGCATTATCGAGGATTCCGGCGTGTTCGGCGCGGCCGACATGGTGCCGCTGCCGTGCAACCCCGAATCGATCTCGATCGGCTACGGCCTGCGCAACGGCGACAAGGTCATGCCGGTGACGTCGATGATCCCGCGCGAGGATTTCGTCGCCATCACGCCGAACGCCATCAGTTTCGAGAAGCAGCCGGTGCTGCGCGAGAAATTCATCGAGCTGTTCTCGCTGTCCTCGGGACCGAACAACGCTTCCGAACGCCTCGCCGAATTTCTCTGCTGCCTGCCCAAGGCCGTGGTGCCGTCGGGCATCACCTACGAGAACGTGTTTCGCGTCGCGATCGTGCAGTTCATGGACCGCTTCAATTTCGACCTCGGCGGGGTCAAGCGCTCCTGCATCCATTTCGTCACGCCGAACGGCCAGATCGTTCCGTTCGACACCTACAACATGTTCTATCGCGACGGCCGCATCGACGGCATCCGCGCGCGGCTTGCCGCCGAGCGGCGGCGCATGTCCGAGTTTTTGGCCGATTCCGCCATTGAAGGATTGACCCCATGACCGAGCCTTCCGGACGCCCCGTGCCGCCGCGCCGCAACCTGTTCCTGTCGATCCTCATGGTGGTGGCCGGTATCGTGCTGCTCCTGCCCGGGCTCTGCGCACTGGTGTTCAGCGTCTTCGCGCTCTCGGGGGGCGGTGGCGATTCGGGTCTCCTCGGCCTCTGGTTGCTGTGTTTTGCCGTCTCGGCCGGCGGCATTGCCCTGATCGTGTTCGCGTTCCGGCGATGAGCGAGCCTTCGCCGGCCTGTGGGCCGTATTCAGGCGGTCTGCCTGCCGATATCCTGGGGCGGCATCCGCTTAATCATGCGCGCTTTGCGCTGACTTTTGCCGTTGCGATTGCCCCTTTTATCCTTATATTGCGGCGCAACAGCGCACGCGTCGCGGGCTCCCCAAGGGGGCCCGCGCTTTGATTTTCGGAACATCTCAATGGACCTTCGCAACGTCGCCATCATCGCGCACGTCGACCACGGCAAGACCACCCTGGTCGACCGGCTGCTGCAGCAATCCGGCGTCTACCGCGAGAACGAGCGGCAGGTCGAGCGCGCCATGGATTCCAACGACCTCGAACGGGAGCGTGGCATCACCATCCTGGCGAAGGCCGCCTCGGTCGAGTGGCAGGGCACCCGCATCAACATCGTCGACACCCCCGGCCACGCCGATTTCGGCGGCGAGGTCGAGCGCATCCTCAACATGGTGGACGGCGCGCTGGTGCTGGTCGACGCCGCCGAGGGTCCGCTGCCGCAGACCAAATTCGTGGTCTCAAAGGCGTTGAAGATGGGTCTTAAGCCCATCGTCGTGATCAACAAGGTCGACCGTCCGGACGCCCGTGCCGTCGAAGTCGTCAACGAGGTGTTCGACCTGTTCGCCGCGCTCGACGCCAGCGACGAGCAACTCGATTTCCCGATCCTCTACGGGTCGGCCAAGCAGGGCTGGATGGCTGAAAAGCTCGAAGGCCCGCAGGACCAGGGCATGCGGCCGCTGTTCGATCTGGTGCTGCGCCACGTGCAGCCCCCGAAGGTCGAGCAGGGTCCCTTCCGCCTGCTCGGCACCATCATTGAAGCCAACAATTACCTCGGCCGCATCATCACGGGCCGCATCACCTCGGGCTCGGTGAAGCCGAACCAGTCGGTGAAGGTGCTCGATCGCGAGGGCAAGCTGATCGAGAACGGCCGCATCACCAAGGTGCTGGCTTTCCGCGGGCTCGAGCGCGTGCCGATCGACGAAGGCGTCGCGGGCGATATCGTCGCGCTCGCCGGCCTGCCGAACGCCACCGTCGCCATGACCATTTGCGATCCGTCGGTCGAGACCCCGCTGCCGGCGCAGCCGATCGATCCGCCGACGCTCGCCATGACCTTCCGCGTCAACGATTCCCCGCTCGCCGGCACCGAAGGCTCCAAGGTCACCGGCCGCATGATCCGCGACCGCCTGCTGCGCGAGGCGGAAGGCAATGTGGCGCTGCGCGTGCGCGAATCGGACGACAAGGACGCCATGGAAGTCGCCGGCCGCGGCGAATTGCAGCTCGGCGTACTGATCGAGACCATGCGCCGCGAAGGCTTCGAGCTCTCGGTGTCGCGGCCGAAAGTGCTGCTGCGCAAGAACGAGGCGGGCGAACTGGAAGAGCCGATCGAAGAGGTCGTGATCGACGTCGACGAGGAGCACTCCGGCGTCGTCGTGCAGAAGATGGCCGAACGCAAGGCCGAGATGACCGAGCTCAAGCCGTCGAGCGGCGGGCGCGTGCGTCTCGTGTTCCACGCGCCGACGCGCGGCCTGATCGGCTATCAGGGCGAACTGCTGACCGACACGCGCGGCACCGCCATCATGAACCGCCTGTTCCACGGCTACGCCCCCTACAAGGGCGCGATCCAGGGCCGCCGCAACGGCGTGCTGATCTCGAACGACAAGGGCGAAGCGGTCGCCTACGCGCTGTGGAACCTGGAAGACCGCGGCCCGATGATGATCGAGCCGGGCTGGAAGGTCTATACCGGCATGATCGTGGGCGAGCACACGCGCGACAACGATCTCATCGTCAACGTGCTCAAGGGCAAGCAGCTCACCAATATCCGCACCACCTCGAAGGACGAGGCGGTGCGGCTGACGCCGCCGATCAAGATGACGCTCGAAAAGGCGCTCGCCTATATCCAGGACGACGAACTGGTCGAAGTCACGCCGAACTCGATCCGCCTGCGCAAGAAGCTCCTGGACGAGAACGACCGCAAGAAGGCCGAGCGATCCAAGGAAGCCGAGGCGGTTTAATACGAGCACTTAGCTCTCTATTCGTCATGCCCGGCCAACCGGGTCCGGCCTTCGGCCGGCCCGGCAGCATGCTTGTGCCGGGCATCCACGTCCTTAAGCCTCGCAAAATCATTGAGTACGCTCGTCGCCACTTGCAAAGAAAAAGGGGCGGACGAAGATCGCTTCGTCCGCCCCGATTGTTGTGCGCCGATATTCAGTTCGTGCGCGCGTGGCCCGGCGTCACCCCGGCAACCGAACTGCCGCCGTCGGGGCCCGGCGCGTACGATGCCGGATCGATCAGATCGTCCGCCGCCGGCGAAGGATACTTGGTTTCCAGCGACTTGATTTGAATTCGGTCCAGGCCGAACCACTGGCCGGTGGTCGGGCTCGGGATATAAGCCATCGCGGCCACCTGACCGGACGCGTAAGTGGTATCGCTCTTGGCGCAGACGAGCTTGCCGTTGAGATAGAATTTCAAGGTACTGCCGTTGGCGATGGCCTCGACCTGGTTCACGCCGTTTTTGTTGACGGTGAAGCCCGGCGTAAAGTCGCACAGCGGTGTTTGCTTCGCGACTTTGTTGGTCGAGAGGTTCCAGTTATCCATTCGGTACATGGCAGCGCTTCCATCGTTGCCGTATTCCAAAAGATAGCCGGAGATGGTGTTTTTGGAATAGTTGAGGAAAGCCTTCACCATGATGCCGTTGAGGTAGTAGCCGGCCGAGTCGAGCCGCTTGATCTGCGCCGTCAGGTCGAACGAGGCGTTGCAGTTCGGAACCGCCGTCGCGGCCCAACCGGAGGCGACGGGCCATTGCACGAGATAGCCGGAACTGACGGTGAAGGGCTGATTGAAGCTATTCCAGTCGGCGCCGTCGTCGGCCGAGTCGAACGTCCAGACGGCCATCGAGCTTGGCGGCCGCATACGGCGGTAAGCGTCGAAAACGTCGATGCGCGGCTTGGCCACGCCCTTGCGAGCGATGGTCTTGCCGGTGCAATCGAGCGCGGACACCACATCGGTGATCGATAGGGTCGACACCGACGCCTTGAGCAGGCCGAAGGCGCCGGCAACGTGGGGCGATGCCATCGAAGTGCCGCTCTTGATCGCGTATTTGCCACCCGGTACCGCGCCGTTGATCTGGTCGCCCGGCGCCAGCAGCTTCACCAATGCTGAGTGGTTGGAATAGGATGCGATCTGATCGTCCGCCGTTGTCGAACCAACCGCGATGGCATTGGACACGCAGGCCGGATCGCCGATAAAGCCGTCATAGCTCGAATTCCCGGAGGCGACGGCGGTCGCGATACCGGCGCTGCGAAGCTGCGTCATGGCGCTCTCGATCGCGGGCTCGCTCGAGTTGCAATTGCCGGAGAATTTTCCGCCGCTGATGCTCATGTTGACCGCAGCGATCTTGTACGTTTTGCGAAGGTCATAAACGTGCTGCAGACCTAGCGCCTGATCGCTCGAGTAGCTCAAGGCGCACGGCGAGGGCGATGACCCGCAGGTCGTCTTGTTTGTGATCTTGGTGAAAACCTGGATCGGAATAAGATTCGCGGCCTTTGCAACGCCATTCAGGGAGGCCGACGTGCCGACGGCGATCGACGCCACGTGCGTGCCGTGATCGCATTCGGCGATCGACACCGGACAATTCACACCCGATCCTGCCGCTGTGCTGCTGGCTTTTCCGCCGGGACAGAATGAGCTCAGATTGGACTTGGCATTGACCGTCGAATAGCAGGCTTCCGACACCACCTTGTTTTTCAGCATCGGGTGGGTCTTGTCGGCGCCGGTGTCGAGCACGGCAACCACCCAGCCGCTGCCGGTGTAATTGATAGCCCAGAGTTTGTCGGCGTTGATGATCGGGATGCTGTTCGTTGCGGTGGCGGCCGCCGGCTTCGGAATGTCCTCTTGAATGCTGGCGACGTCGGGATCGCTGATCAGCCGGTTGGCCTGGTCCGCATTGACGAACATCGACATGTAAGGAATGAAGGTGAAGTTGACGACGCTGGCGCGATTGACGCCGAGCACGCGGGTCGCGACCGTGTTCTGCAGGTTCGCGAGCGCTTCCGTCTCCTGGCGCGCGACCGCCGCCGAGACCGCGCCGTCGCGATGCAGCACGGTGCGCAAACCCACGATCACCCGCACCTGACCGTCTTGTGCCGCGCGCTGCACCAGCGCGTTGCTGGCCGCTGCGGTTTGCGGCAAGCCCGCGCCGGGATAGACGACGATCGGATTGCGATCCCAAGGCTCCGCAGCCAGCGCAGCGCCCGCGCAGGTGCCCGACAGGATCAAGCCGCCAAGTACGGTGCGGCGTAGCCGGTTTGCGGCGATGCGCTTGCGCGCTATGTCCATGTCGATCTTTATGTGTCGTGCATCGGTACTGCAGACCGCGAGCAGGATTGTCCGCAACGCGGTCCGCACAGATCTCAGCATCTTCATCGTCGTGCCCCACAAGCGCAAATCGAGCCGACCGCGCGGGGGGCATCGCGCCGGCCAACGTCGATTGCAATGATGGTGATCGCCCGAACTTCGCCCCGCGCGAACCTACACGACGATTCTATATGCGACAATTGGTCGCCCGATGAACTCCATTGAAGATCGCATTTCGGCTCATTGGCTTGGGCACGGGCCGGTTCCATCGCGCATACAACGCAGGCGGTTCGAACGGTGGCTTGTCGCACGGCTGCCCGTCCCTCCTGCGAAAACGAGGTGCCGCGCCTGACCTCGGCCGCCGTGCCCACGAACGCGTCCGAACGCGCGGGCCGAAATACCGAAACCTGTTCGATCGCGC
This sequence comes from Pseudolabrys sp., assembly GCA_035549515.1. Taxonomy (GTDB): domain Bacteria; phylum Pseudomonadota; class Alphaproteobacteria; order Rhizobiales; family Xanthobacteraceae; genus Pseudolabrys. Next base: position 8,937 of record DASZQT010000084.1, read on the forward strand.
GCGACGAGCGAGACCGATCGAAGTCAGACTTTCCTCGGCGCTGCAAGGCGACATCGAATTCGATTCGCCGTGTCGACTCGCATTTTCCCCTTTTCAAACTTCGGCTGGCTTGCCGGCGGTACTTATCGGGATGTGCCGACACGCATCGATCGGTTTCCGCCGCTACCTCGCGTCGGCGCCTTTTTTTCCGCGCGGACACGCTGGCGAGCCTTGGCTGCGATGCGAACAATCGAGTCCGTCCAAGCCGGGACGGACCTTGGTCCGTCGGCAGGCGGAGCCGAATCGGCGGGTAGCCACTGCGCGTGTCGTCGTGGGCCGACGCGGTCGCGTGCCGGCCAAACGCGGGCGACCTGTCCCACAATGAGGCACTTTCTGCCTGCAACCGCGCCATTTTCCCCCGGCTGTGGCCGTTAATCCACACCGTTTACCGATCGTTAATCATAGGGCTTGAAGGGCGCAGGGTTCATTGCTTCTATTTGCCAATGAGCACGACCCTTATAGAGATTCGCCGCGCCAAGACGTCCGACGCGATCGACATCGCCGAGACCCACGACGAGGCGTGGAACGCGGCCTATCAAGGGATCATCCCCGGCAACGAGCTCAACAAGCTGGTCAACCGTCGCGGCCCGGACTGGTGGGACTCGGCGATCCGTAAAGGCAGCCGCATTACGATTCTGCAGTTCGGCGAGCGCGTCGCCGGCTATGCCAATTATGGGCGCAACCGCGCACGCAGCCTGTTCTACGACGGCGAGATCTACGAGCTTTATCTGCGTCCGGAATTTCAGGGCCTCGGCTTCGGCCGCCGCCTTTTCACCGCCGCGCGCAAAGACCTGATCCAGAGCGGGCTGAAGAGCCTGGTGGTGTGGGCGCTCTCCGACAACGAGCCAGCGATGGAGTTCTATCGCGCGCTTGGCGGCCGCGCGGTCGCCCGCTCCTCGGAGCGCTTCGGCGCCAAGACGCTCGATAAGGTCGCCTACGCCTGGCAGGGCTGATTTAAGCGAACAAGGCCTTCGTCAATGTCATGGCCGGGCATAGCCCGTCGAAGACGGGCGTAAACGCCCTTATGTCCCGGCCGTCTCGTTTAGGTGGGCATGACGTCGACTGATCCTCATCCTGAGGAGCACGCCGAGTGGGCGTCTCGAAGGATGAGGATCGCTCTGTGGCCTCATGGGTCGAGACGCGCGGCTACGCCGCGCTCCTCACCATGAGGATCAAACCTTTGGCGCCGCCAACCCACGCTGTGCGCAGGCCGCGCGCAACGTATTGAGCAACAGGCACGCGATCGTCATCGGCCCGACCCCGCCGGGCACCGGCGTGATTGCGCTCGCGACCGCCGCCGCTTCGGCATAGGCGACGTCGCCGACAATTTTCGATTTGCCGCCCTCGCCGGGCACGCGATTGATGCCGACATCGATCACGATGGCGCCCGGCTTGATCCAATCGCCGCGCACCATTTCCGGGCGCCCGATGGCGGCCACTACGAGGTCCGCGCGCCGGCATACCGCCGGCAGGTCGCGCGTCTTGGAATGCGTGATCGTCACCGTCGCGTTCTCGGCGAGCAGCAATTGCGCCACCGGCTTGCCGACGATGTTGGAGCGGCCGATCACCACCGCGTCCAGTCCGGCGAGCGATGGCTTCACCGTCTTCGCCAGGATCACGCAGCCGAGCGGCGTGCATGGCACCAGCGCCGGCAAGCCGCTCGCGAGCCGGCCGACATTGATCGGATGGAAACCGTCGACGTCCTTGGCCGGATCGATGGTCGCGATGACTTTCTGCGAATCGATCTGCGCCGGCAGCGGCAATTGCACCAGGATGCCATGGACCGAAGGATCGGCGTTGAGCTCGGCGACCACCGCCAGCAGTTCCGCTTCGCTCGTTGTCGCCGGCAGCTTGCGGTCGATGGCCCGCATGCCAGCTTCCGCCACTGCCTTCGACTTGGTGCGGACATAGACTTCGCTCGCCGGGTCCTGACCGACCAGCACCACCGCGATGCCGGGCGTCAGGCCATGCGCGGATTTCACGCGCGCCACTTCGCCGGCGATCTTGCCGCGCAGCTCGGCTGCGATTGCCTTGCCGTCGATGATTGTCGCAGTCATGCGTTCTAGCTCTGTGATTGTCATGGCCGGGCATAGCCGTTCGAAGAACGGCGTTCTATCAGAACGCCTATGTCCCAGCCATCCCGCTTAGGGCGACGCTTTGCCTATTGAATCGGGATGGCCGGGACAAGCCCGGCCGTGACAAAAATTACGCTCGTGCCGCGATCGCCTTCTGCAGCTTCGCCATCAATGTTGGGCCATCGCCCGACACGGTTAGCCGCTTGATGCGGGACGTCGCCCCCGCAGTGAGTTCGACATCGCGCGGTGGGACGCCGAGTGTCTTGGCGACGAGACGGCAGAGCGCGTCGTTGGCTTCGCCTTCGCTCGGGGCGGCACGCACGCGCGCTTTCAACACGCTGCGGCCATCGGCCAATTGCTCAATGCCATCGATGGCATCGCGGCCGCCCTTGGGCGTCAGTCGTACCGTCAGCGCGATGCCGCCCGGCACAACCGACCAGGGCGTGGTCACGTCTGACTCAGAAGACGTTCGGGTAGATGTAGCGGATGATGACGTTTTCCAGGAACAGGATGATCAGAATCAGGATCACCGGCGACACGTCGATGCCGCCCAGATTGGGCAGCAGATTGCGGATCGGACGCAGCAAGGGCTCGGTGAGGCGATAGAGCAAATCGCCAATCATGTGCACCACCTGATTTCGGGTGTTGACCACATTGAAGGCCACCAGCCAGGACAGCACCGCGGCCGCGATCAAGAGCCAGATGTAGATCTGCAGGATCAACAGAACGATATCGAGAAGCGCGCGCATGTCATGTCCGCCTGTTCGCGAGTTGGCGGGAAACTAGCGGGTCGGACGGGCCGGAACAAGCGGAGCGCGCACGCCTTCCGCCGGCGCCGCCATCCTTGACAGGCCAAACCCCTGGCCCTAAATGGCGCCCACTTGGGTAAGGGCCGCGCGGCAGCCTTGTTTTCGCCGCCGGTTCAAGCGTCGGTTGGGGCCATAGCTCAGCTGGGAGAGCGCCTCGTTCGCAATGAGGAGGTCGGCGGTTCGATCCCGCCTGGCTCCACCAACCTTCGCGGCCTTCGGCCGCTTCGGTTGGCACGCCAACCCTTGCAAGGCATTCCCGAGAATTAAACGCCGAAGGCGGCGAAGGTTGCCCCGTCGTGGCTCCGTAAGGAGCGAAGATGGGCATGTCCCGGCCTCCTGCCGCTTCCCCCTCAAATCGACCAATCCGCATCCGGCTGATTCTGGCCGCCGATCACCTTGGTGTCCAAGGGAACCACGATCTCGCAGCGCAGCCCCTCCGGCTCGAACAGAAGCCGGGCCTGTCCGCCCAGCTCGGCCGCGATGCTGCCCTCGATCAGCCTTGTGCCGAAGCCGCGTTGGCGAGGCGCGGCCACCGGCGGGCCGCCGCGTTCGATCCAGTCGATCTTGAGCAATTCCCGCTGGCCGTCCTCGCTCAGCGCCGGCCGCCAGCGGACTTCGACGCTGCCGCCGGGCCGCGACAGGGCCCCGTATTTCGCCGCATTGGTGGTGAGCTCATGCACAGCCATGGCGAGCGTCACCACCGCGCGCGGTCGCAGCAACAGGTCCTCGCCGCGCAGCACCACCCGCTGCGGGCCGGTACCGGCGTAGGGCGCGAGCGAGGCGGACAGGACCTCGCGCAGATCGGCGTTCTCCCAATGGTGCTCGGTGAGCTGGTCGTGCGCCTTGGACAAGGCAATCAGCCGGCCTTCGAAGCGGTCGCGAAAGTCCTGCGGACTTTCCATGCCGCGCGCGGTCTGCGCCGCCAGCGACTGTACGGTGGCGAGCGTGTTCTTGACCCGGTGATTGAGCTCGTCCACCAGCAGCCGTTGCCGCCGCTCGGCCGCCTTGCGCTCGGTGATGTCCTGCACCACCCGCACGACATAGAGCAAATCGCCATCCGCGGTGCGAACCGGCGACGAATAGACCGACAGCCAGACGATGCGGCCGTCCTTGCGCACCAGCCGTTTCTCGACCGAATAAAATTCAAGCTCGCCGGCCACCTGCTTGCGGAAGCCTTGGCGGTCGGGATCGGCGTCGTCGGGATGGGTATGGTCGTACAAACGACCGGAGATCAACTCCTCCCGGCCGTAGCCCGTGATCGCGCAGATTGCCTCGTTGACGCGCAGGAAGCGGCCATCGGGCGCGACTTCCGAAATACCGATGGCGATATGCTCGTAGGTCGCCGCCAACCTTTGCTCCTGCTCGAGCGCATTGCGGCGCGATTGCTCGAGCGCCACGTCCATGCTCTTGCGCTCGGTGATGTCGATGAAGCAGCCGACCACGCCAAAAACTTCGCCGCGCGCATTGCGCAGCGTATCGATGGTGACCGAAATGACCAGGCGCCGCCCGTCGGGCCGTTCGAACAAGCGCTCGGTGTCGCGTATCGGCCGCCCCGTGGCCAGCACGTCGGTGGGCAGCGCATGAGCTACGGGCGTCCCGTCAATCTCGCAAAGCTGCATGTCTTCGGTGAACTGATCGATGGTCTGCCCTGGCAGCGGTGCGCGCCCCCAGATTTCGACGGCGCGGCGGTTGTACTGGAGGATCACGCCCTTGGCGTCGCAGACATAGGTTGCGACCGGCAGCATATCGAGGATGCCGTCCGATGCTCGCAGCATGGCGCCGAGCCATGACTGGGCGCTGCGCGGGACACCCCGCCCGAAATCGTTCGAATCGTGCATAAGCACGCCTCCGCGCGTGGGCGATTCGTCTCCCTTACCCCGACAGGATTCGTTCCGGTCGGGTTGCATCTGTCAATCGAAATGCTCAGCGCCGGCCAATCCAGCGATCGATGAATTGGGCGAGCCAATTCATGGCAGCGGGATCGTAAACAAATCGGTCGGCGACGTGCTCGTGCCGCTTCTTGGCGCCCGGAAGTTCCATCCGGTGCGCGCCGCGCACCAGCCACCGATACATCATGGCGTGGGTCACTTCGGGGTGGAATTGCAGCGCATAGCCGCTGCCGTAGCGGAAAGCCTGCACGGCAAAGGAGTCGCCTTCGGCCAGCATCTCGCCTCCCGACGGCAGTTCGAAGCCCTCGCGGTGCCACTGATAGACCCGGTCGGGCCAATCTGCGCAGACCGCGCGCCCCGCGTCGGTCGGGCGGATCGGGTAATAGCCAACCTCGGCGCGGCCTTCCGGATGCGGTGAGACGCGGGCGCCGAGATGGCGCGCCATCATCTGCGCGCCCAGGCAGATGCCGAGATAGGGCTTATTCTCGCGCAGCGGCACGCCGATCCAGTCGATCTCGCGGCGAACGAAATCTTCCTCGTCATTGGCGCTTTGCGGACCGCCAAAAATGACGGCACCGGCATGCTGCTCCATGGTCTCGGGCAGCGGGTCGCCGAAGCGCGGACGCCGGACATCGAGCGGATGGCCGCGCCGCGCCAGCACCTGGCCGACCCGGCCGGGCGAGGAATGTTCCTGGTGCAGGATGATAAGGACTGGCTTGAGCATGGCGGTTTCAGCGCGCGACCGCGCCAGTCACCGATTTCTAAGCCGATTCCCGCCTTTTGCAACCGCACAAGGCGGGACGCCGTCATGTCTCGGGCGCGGAACGGCGGCCGCGCTGCAAAGCCCCGATCAGACGCAACAGCGCGCCGCGGGGGACGCCGCGGATGGCGACCGTGACCAGCCTGTTGGCGAGACCGGGCACCACCGTGCGTTGGCCGCGCATCAGGCCGCGATAGCCGGCTTCCGCCACCATCTCGGCACTTTGGGTTAACAGGTTGTTGCCGATGGCGCGCGTGATGCCGGCGCGCGCGCCGAATTCGGTCGGCACCGGGCCGGGGCAGAGCACCGACACGCGCACGCCGCGCGCCTTGAACTCGCTGTGCAGCGCCTCGGAAAACGACAGCACATAGGCCTTGGTGGCGTAATAGACCGCCATGCCGGGCCCGGGCAGGAAGCCGGCCATCGAGCCGACATTCAAAAGCCCGCCGCGATGGCGCGCCAGGGCGTCGACAAAGCCGAGCGACAATTCCGCGAGCGCGCGCACATTGACGTCGATCATTTCGAGTTGCTCGGCACGGTCGCGCGTTGCGGCCTGCCCGATCAGCCCGAAGCCGGCATTGTTGACCATGTATTGCGGCTCGGCCCCGGCCGCTTTCAGCGCCGTCCCGATACGCTGAGCGGAACCTGCGCGGGCCAGATCGTCGACGATCACAATCGGCCGCCGCGCGCCGGTCGCCGCGATTTCGTCGGCCAGCGCGTTCAGACGGTCCTCGCGCCGCGCCACCAGCGCCAGCTCATGGCCGTGGCGCGCGAACACGCGCGCAAGCGCGGCGCCGATGCCGGCCGAAGCGCCGGTGATGACCGTGACGGGGCGCCGCTGTTCGCTCATGGTCCGCTTTGGCCCGCTTGGCGCCGCGCGCCCCTCAGTTTGCGTCCGCGACACGCTTGCGCAGCGCAATCCGCTCGTGCTGCGAAATGCCGAGCAGCTCGGCTGCGCGCCAGACCAGATTGTCCTCGAATTCGGTGACGCGCCCATCGGCAAAGACGATTTCCCACATCATCTCGACCACGCGCGCGCGGCCCGTCTCGTCGAGCGAGCGATTAAGACGCGCCGTGAACTGATAGAGGTCGGTGGCCTGCTGCTCGGCCTCGGCGGCCTCGCTCACAAGCTCGTCGGTCGCTTCGTCGTCGAGGCCGAAGCGTTGCTTGATCACGGCGTGAAGTTTAGCGCGCTCCGCGTCCGAGATATTGCCGTCGATGCTGGCGGTGTGCACCAGCAGCGCGGCCGCGGCGAGCCGGTAATCGTTCTCGTCGAAGCGGCTGGGATGTTTGCCGCTGTCGCCGAACTCGGTGATCAGGTCTCGGAAAGATTCGAATAATGACATAGCGAGTCAATTTATGTGCAGCGGCGGCCGCCCGAAAGCCCGGACGGCCGCCCCATCACATTACAAAATGGCAATTTAGGCCGAGGCCGTGGCGACTTCCTCCAACGTGCGGTTGCGCGGCTCGACGCCCCAGGCCGCGACCACGACGATCTGCACCACCACGAGCCCGATCATCAGCCAGACCACGCCGGGGAAGCCGTAGCTCGCCATCAGCGCGCCCACCATGAACGGCACCACGATCGAGGAGGCACGGCCGAAGGTGTTGCAAATCCCGTTGGCGCGCAGCCGGATCTCGGTCGGGAACAATTCCGGCGTGTAGACGCCGAACAGAATCGCCGTCTGCACATAGATCGCGACGATCAGCACGAAGCCGACGCTGAGCACAATGGCGGGAGAGGACGCCGCGTTGAAATGCGCGTAGATCCAGCCGAACACGATGGTGGCGAGCGAAGCGCCGAGAATGCTCCAGCGCCGCCCGATGGCATCCGACGACCAGGCCCCGACCGCACAGCCGATCAGCGAGGCGACCGAGAGCACCACGGTATAGCCGAGCGAATTGGTGATGGTCAGCCCCTGGCGCAGGAAGAACTGCGGCAGGAAGATCACGAAGCCGAAGATCAGCGAGTTGATCGTGATCAGCACCCAGGAGCCGACGATCAGCCGCTGCAACAGTGGTGGCTTGAGCATGTCGAGCGCGGCCACCTGCGGCGCGGGCGCGGCAACGACCGGGGCCGGCTTGCCGGCCATGCCGGACTCCTGCTCGATCGCGCCGAGCAAGGCTTCGGCTTCCGCGTTGCGCCCTTGCGACTCCAGCCAGCGCGGCGACTCGGGCAGCTTCTTGCGCAGGTACCACACGATAAGCGAGCCGACGCCCGCGATGACGAACATCGGCCGCCAACCGAAATGCGGAATGATCAGGTAGCCGAGGATAGAGGTCACTGGGAAGCCCGCCACCACGATGAAGGCCATGAAGGAGAGCCAGCGCCCGCGCGAGCGCGGCGGCACGAATTCGGTCAAGGTCGAATAGCCGACCACGATCTCTGCGCCGAGCCCTAGTCCCTGCACGAAGCGGCAAACGACGAGCTGCGGCATGTCTTGCGCGAAGGCGGCCGCGAGCGAGGCGAGGCCGAACACCAGCAGGTTGATCTGGTAGGTGAAACGGCGGCCATATTTGTCACCAACAAAACCGGTGATCAGCGAGCCGATGGTCATGCCCACGAAGGTGATCGAGACGAATTGCAGGTTCTGCGGCAGGGTCGAGAACTTGGTCTGGAATGTCGCCGCCAGCACGCTGGCCGCGACATAAAGATCGTAGCCGTCGAAGAACATGCCGGCGCCGACCAGCCAGAAGATGCGATAGTGGAACGGCGAAATGGGCAGCCGGTCGAGACGCGCGCCGGCATTGACTGCTGAAGCCATGTTGGTTTCCCCCTTGGAGCGATGATCGGGACCGGTCTTGCCTGCCGGTTCCTCTGGCGGAGTGAAGAACCCCGCCGGGGGGTGAGACTAGCCGTCGCGGGCCGGCTTGTCCCGGCCATGCTTCTGCGACGGCGCAATCAGGCCCAACGCCCCTTACTCGACAGCCTTGCCTTGCGCCTGGGCCAGGTCGAGCAGCTTGATATTGTTTTGCACGAACTTGTTGCCGGGCTCCTTGGCCTGCGCCGCAAGCAGCGTGGCGCGGGCGCGCGTGTAATCGCCGCGCAGCATGTAGGAATAGCCCTGATTGTTCATGATTTCCGCGCTCGGCCCCATGATGGCGGAAGCCTGCGAATACGCACGGTCGGCGAGGTCGAAGCGGCGCAACTGGTCATAGGCCGCCGCCAGGTCCATCCAGCCCTCGGCGTCGCGCGGATGCAACTCGACGGCGCGGCGGAAATATTTCTCGGCCATACCGAAATTGCCGGCGCGGAAATACTTCTTGCCAACCGCGAGGTCGTCGGTGGGGTCGCTGCCGAGCAGGCTGGAGTCGTCGACCGGGGTGCCGGGCGCGGATACCGAGCCGGTGGTCTGTGGGTCGCCTGAATTAGTGCCAAACGGATTGAACAGGGAACCGGTGGTCGCACTGCAACCCGCCAGCCACAGGCCGGCCGCCGTTACCATCAGCGCACGGGCTATTCCACGACGCATTACAGAACCTTCGGAACTGCCCGCTACCGGGACACCAGCACGCTAGTGCAGGATGGTTAAAAATTTCTGCAAGCATGTGGATACCGGCCGTGCGCGCTTACCCTCTCCCCTTGTGGGAGAGGGTGGCCAGCCGTGTGAGCGGCGAGCCGGGTGAGGGGTTTGCGTTTGAATTTGAACCCCTCACCCGCCCTCGCTGCGCTCGGGCACCCTCAAGGGGAGAGGGGAAGAGGAATCGCGGCTCGACCTTGCGCGCTTTAGAAATAATGCCCGGCGTGCAGACGCACGAAGACCGGCAACAAGATCACCACAAACAACACCGGGAAAATGCACACCATCATCGGCACCGAGAGCTTGGCCGGCAGCGCGTAGGCCTTCTCCTCGGCGCGCGACAGGCGCTTGTGGCGCATGTCGTCGGAATAAACCCTGAGCGCATCGGTGATCGAGGAGCCGAGATCGATCGACTGGTTGATCAGCGTGGCGAAGGCGCGCGCCTCGTCCAGCGCCAGCCGCTCGGCGAAGCGTTCGAGCGCCTCTTTCAAATTGCGGCCGGCGCGGATCTCGAGATTGGTGACGTGGATGTTGGCGCAAAGCGACGGATAGCTCTCGCCCAATTCGCGCCCCACCCGCTCGAGCGCCGCCTCCATCGACAGGCCGGAATCGGCGCAGACCACCAGCAAGTCCATGAAATCCGGGAACCCGGAGCGATGCTCGACCTTGCGCGCGGCGATGCGGCGGTCGATCCACATGCTGGGGCCGACATAGCCGGCGATGCCGCCCACCACCACCAGCAGCCAAAAGGTCGAGCCGCTGCCGGCCGGCCGCACGATCGGCAGGATGACGAACAAGAGCGCGGCAAGGCCGATGGCCAGCGCAACGCGCACCAGGAAGAACATGGCGACGCCGCGCGGATCGTAAATGCCGGCCTGCACGAGCCGCCGGCGCAGCACCTTCATGTTCTCGTCGTTCGCCGTCGCGTAGTGCTTTGTGGTGTATTCGATGAGATGCGTCACCGCCTTCAGGCTGGAGTGCCGCAGCGTGCGCGAGGCATTGCGCGTCGTCTCGTCCGCCAGCATGCGGACGGTGCGCCGCTTGACCGCGCCGCGCACGCGTACCACCGCCATCAGAGCGAAGGTGAGCGTGCCGACGGCCAAAAACACCAGCACCGTCAGCATGAGGCTGGCGCTGTCGTGGAAGGCTTCGCCGAACGTCGCCAGGATCGAGCCCATGGTTCAGATCCTGAAATTGACCATGCGGAACATGATGAAATTGCCGACGCCCATCCAGAACACGGCGCCGCCGAGCCCTAATTTGGTCAGCGGCTGGTCCCAGACGCTGGCGTAGAAGTCCGGCACCAGAAAGAAGATCACCAGGAACATGGCGATCGGCAGCGAGGACAGGATCATCGCCGAGGCGCGGCCTTCCGCCGCCAGCGACTTGATCTTGCGCCGCATCTTGAAGCGCTCGCGGATCACCTTGGACAGGTTTTCCAGGATTTCGCCGAGATTGCCGCCGGTCGAGCCCTGGATCGCGACTGCCGTGACAAACAGCGGCAGATCGTCGGTGCCGACGCGGTAATAGAGATTGCGCATCGCAGTCTCGAGATCGGATCCGTAGGTGATCTCGTCGGTCAAGATGCCGAACTCGCTGCCGATCGGATCGGGCATCTCGCGCGCCACCATGGTGATCGCCACCGGCACCGGATGGCCGGCGCGCAGCGAGCGCACGATGATGTCGATGGCGTCCGGAAACTGCGCGGCGAACGCCTTTTGCCGGCGTCCGCGCATGATCTTGAGCGCGAGCAGCGGCAGGCCGACGCCGCCGAACGCGGCGGCAAAAGCGGCATGCGTGAGATTGTGCTCGAACGTCATGACCAGCACGAAGACCGCGACCATGACGCCAACGGCGATCATGATCAGCTTGCCGAAGCCGATGGTGAGGCCGGATTGCAGCAAAAGCTGATTGAGATTGATCAGTGGCAGCTTGTAGTCGCCGCCGGAGGTCAGCCCGCGCTCGCGCCGCAACTGCACCAGCACGCTTTCGCGGTCGGTCTTGTCCTCCATCACGCGGAGGCGGCGGTTGATGTTCTTGCGGTAGGAGGTCTTGGTGTAGAGCAGCAGGTAAGCGCCCTCGGCCAGCATCGCCGCCGAAACGCCGATCAGAATGTAGAACAGATAGATCGGGTTGAAGTCGGTCATAGCGCTTGTGACGGATCGAAATAGTTGCCCGGGATCTTGATGCCCTGCGTCACCAGATGGGCGAGGAAGCGCGGGCGCACGCCGGTGGCCTGGAAGTGACCTTCGACGGTGCCGTCCGGCTTGGTGCCGGTGCGCACATATTTGAATATTTCCTGCATCTGGATGATGTCGCCCTCGAGCCCGGTCACCTCGGCGATCGAGGTGACCTTGCGCTTGCCGTCGGACTGACGCGAGAGCTGCACCACGAGCTGCACGGCGTTGGCGATCTGGCCGCGGATCGAGGCCACCGTCATCGGCAGGCCGGCCATGCCGATCATCTGTTCCAGACGGGTGATGGCGTCGCGTGGCGTGTTGGCGTGGATGGTGGCCATCGAGCCTTCGTGGCCGGTGTTCATGGCTTGCAGCATGTCGAAGGCTTCCTCGCCGCGGCACTCGCCGAGGATGATGCGGTCGGGACGCATACGCAGCGCGTTCTTGACGAGGTCGCGCTGGCGGATTTCGCCCTTGCCTTCGATGTTGGGCGGCCGCGTCTCCATGCGGCCGACGTGCGGCTGCTGCAATTGCAGTTCGGCGGCGTCCTCGATGGTGAGCAGGCGCTCCTTCTCCGAGATGAAGGCGGAGAGTGCGTTCAGCATCGTGGTCTTGCCGGAGCCGGTGCCGCCGGAAATAATGGTCGAAATGCGCGCGCGCACGGCGGCCGCCAGCACTTCGGCCATCGGCGGGCGCAGCGCGCCAACTTCGACCAGCTTGCTGAGGTCGAGTTTCTTCTTGGAGAACTTACGAATCGAGACCAGCGGCCCATCGACGCCGATCGGGCGTACCGCCACGTTGACGCGCGAGCCGTCCATGAGGCGCGCGTCGCAGAGCGGATGCGATTCATCGACACGGCGGCCGACCGCCGACACGATCTTATTGATGATGCGCAAAAGGTGCTGCTCGTCCTTGAAGCGCACCGAAAGCGGCTCCAGCACGCCGCCGCGTTCGACATATACGCATTCGTGGCCGTTGATCAGGATGTCGCTGATGCTCGGGTCCTTGAGCAGCGGCTCGAGCGGACCGAGACCCGTCATTTCGTCGAGGATTTCCGAAACGAATTCGGCCAGTTCCTGCGCGTTCAGCGCCAGCCGCTCGACCAGCACGTATTGCGAGACGAGCTGCTGCACGTGGCGGCGGATTTCCTCCTCGGGCAGCTTTTCCAGCGCCGAGAGGTTGATTTCCTCGATCAGCCGGCGATGCAGGCGAACCTTGGCATCGAGCAGCTTTTCGGTGAGCAGCGGATTGCCGGAAGATTGCTGCGCGGGCGCCGCCGCGGCGGCAGCGGCAGGCGCCGCGGGCGCGGCTTCCGCCGGCGCATCGGGAAACACCGTCCAGGCAATGCCTTCGAGCGCTGACGGAGGCGGCTCCTCGATCGCCGCCATGTCGGGCGTCGTGACGCGACGGGCTGTGAAACGGCCGGCCATGACCCGATCCTCACCCCGCGATGGCGTGCTTGAGCTTCTTCATCAGCGGCATGGCGCCGGCCTCCGGCGCGGCTTTGGCGGCCGGCTTGTCGAGCACCAGCTTCCTGAGCTGCGCGGTGATCTTATTGCCCGGCTTGACCTCGTCGAGCGGCACGCCGCGGTCGATGGCCTCGCGCACCAGCGCGTAGTCGTTGGGGATCGCGCTCACGAAGGCATCGCCCAGGGTCTGCTGCACGTCGGTCAGTCGCAGGCCGGACGAGAACAGGCCCTGCTGGAAGCGATTGATGATCACCTGCGGCTGCGGTCCTTCGTTCAACCGCTCCTTGATCGCGGTGACCAGTTGCTTGGCGTGGCGCACGCCCGGCACGGTGGTCTCGCTCACGATGTAGAGCTTGTTGGATCCGAGCAGCACGCTGTCGGTCCAGGAGAACCAGGTGCGCGGCATGTCGAACACGACATATTGGAAGTTGGTGGAGACGAGATCCAAGAGCCGCGTCACCACGTCGGGATCGAACGAGCGCATCTCGGCCGGCCGGTTGGGCGCGGCGATCACCGCAAGGCCGGAGGGGTGATAGGACAGCATGATCTCGAGCAATTGGCGGTCGAGGCGGTCGGGGCGCGGTTCGATTTCCACCAGGTTGAGGCGCGGTTCGAGGTCGAGATAGTCGGCGACCGCGCCGTGCTGGAAGTCGAGATCGACCAGACAGGTCGACGGCTTCACGCGCGGGCCGCCCGAATTGAGCAAGAGCATGGCGGTCTGCACCGCGAGCGTGGTCACGCCCGCCCCGCCGACGGCCGGCAGGAAGGTGAAGATCTGCGCCTCGGTCGGCGCGGCGGCGGCGCCGGAAGAGCCCTGCGAGACGCGCGCGCAGGCGCGCACCAGGTCGAGGGGCGCGACGGGCTTCACCAGGAAGTCGGCGATGCGCATCTGCAAGAGCGTGCGGGCGACGCTCTCGTCGAAGCTTTGCGTCACCGCGATCACCGGCGGCCACTGGCCGATGCGCGCCATCAGGCGGGCGAGCGCCGTCATTTCATCGGCGTTGCCGGCATCGAAGTCGATTACCACCACGGTGGCGTCGGCGACCTCGAGGCGATCGGCCTCGTCGGCGAGCGTACCCGACACCATGGCGAGGTCGATCGCGGTCGAGGCGCCGAAGGTCGAGCGCGTCGACGCATCGAACTCCGCGTCGGCGGAAAGAACCACCACGCGGGTGCGGCTGGAGGAGGATGGGCGGCCGAGACGCATGTTTGTTGGCTCGGGTTCCTGGGCTACTTCACCGGCGCCGCCGGCTGGGTCACGGTCGGCCCGATCGGCTGCAGGTTGTTGGCTTGCGAGTTCTGGCTCGGCTGGTAGGCGCTGCCCGTGCTGATGCCGACCGGCGGGATCACCCGTCCGGTGTGATAGCGATCGACCGCCGTCTGCATCACCACGCCGTTATAAGCGATGGTGCGGTTGGCGCTGTCGCGCGGCCAGGGATCGACCATCTGCACGACCTTGTTGGTCTCGACCGCGTTGCCGCCCAGCGCCGCGATCGGATCGCGGCGGTCGAAATATTCCGAGCAGCCGGCGAGCGTCGCGAGCACCGCCGCGAGCGTGACGGCGCGAAGCGCGTTATTGAATGGCGGCATCGGAGAGCCTCTTCGGCAGGTCGAGAATATGGCCGGTGAACGGCAGCGCGCCGGCGGCGGCGATGCGGGCCGCGGTCGGCGTGAGCGCGCGCGCGAGCCGGGGCGACATCTCGGTCTTGCCCATCAGGAAGAAGTCGAGGTCGTTCGGCGACAGCGAGTCGTCGGCCGGCGTGCGCAGACCGTCGCCCGGCCGCGCCGGACGCACCAGATGCGGGGTGACGATGATGACGAGGTCCGACTCGTTCTTCATATAGGAGCGGCTCGCGAACAGCGCGCCAAGCACCGGCACATTGCCGATCCAGGGCAGTTGCTCGACCATGTTGCGGTTGTCGCTCTGCAACAGGCCGCCGATGGCGAAGCTCTGGCCGTCGCGCAATTCGACCGTGGTCGAGGCGCGCCGCACAGTCAGTGCCGGCACCGAAATGTCCTTCGACACCGCCACCGAATGGGTGGTGTCGATCTGGCTCACTTCGGGCTCGATCTTCATGTTGATCAGGCCCTTGTCGAGCACCGTCGGCGTAAAGGCGAGACCAACGCCGTATTTCTTGTAGTCGACCGTCACCTGGCCGTTCGAGGCGGACACCGGGATCGGGAATTCACCACCGGCCAGGAAGCTCGCGGTATCGCCCGAGAGCGCGACCAGGTTCGGTTCGGCCAGGCTGCGGGCGATGCCCTTCTGCTCGAGCGCGTTGATCATGAAGTCGGTGGTGGCGCCGCCGGCGACGATGCGGCCGAGCAGGAACCCGAAGGGCGCCGCGCCGGACAACACGCCGGCGGCGGTTTCGTCCGCCATCGAGCCCTTGCCGACCGGCAGGTTGCCGACCTTGGCGCGGTCGCCGATATTCGTGATGCTGTGCTGACCGAAGCGGTTCCACTGCACGCCCAGTTCGCGGCTGGCGGTGCGCGAAATCTCGATGAAGCGCACTTCCAGCATGACCTGCTGCGGCTGCATCACCGAGACCGAATTGATGATCTCCGGCCCGAATTGGCGGGCGATGGTGACCGCCTTGTCGAGCGTGGCGGCGTCGGAGATCTGGCCCGACAGCATGATGCGACCGTTCACGGTGGAGGCTTCGATGCCCGAACCGGGGAAGCGGCGCTTGAGCTCGTTGGTGAGCCGGGTGATGTCGTAGGTCACCTCGACATCGAAAATGCCGATCAGCTTCTTGCCCTCGGCATAGACCGACACCCGCGTGGTGCCGATCTTCTTGGCCAGGATCGAGAGCGAGTGATCGGTCAGCGGATTGACGTCGGCCACCTCCGGATCGCCGACCATGACATCGACGAAACTCTTGTCGGTGTGCACGTCCTGCGACTTGCCGATCGCCACCGACACCATGACGGTGCGGTTGTTGCCGCTGATCTGGATCGTGCGCGGCGACTGCGCATGCGCGTCGCCCGCCATCAAGAGCAGCGCCGCCATCAAGGCGAGGCCCAGCGCGATCGCTACGTCGCGCAGGAAATGGCCCAACAAACGGCCCTCGGGCCTCGGCATCCTGTCCGGTCGCTGCCAGTCGAAACCGGCCGCAGTTTCGTTATTGTTACGCACGACACTCCCCACCCTTCCGATTGAAAATCAGACCGTCCCGGGTCCCTACCGGGTGACTTCGCCCCGTTCCGTCTCGGCGAGCGCCGCACTGCCCCCCGCGGCAGTGTGCTGGCCCTCGGCCGGGACGGTGTATTCCTGTTTCGACGACGCGCGCGTCACCACCACCGTGGCGGTGCCGTGCGAGCTCGGCGCACCCCCAAACAAAAGATCCTTCAGCGTGACCTGGCGCGGGCGCGTCTCCGCGGTTTCGCCGGCCTTGCGCAGCAGCAGCGACAGGCTGCCGACCGACGCGGCTAGCCAGATTTTCTGCGCTTCGACCGTATCGACCTCGAGGGTCACCGACTTGGCGACCGCGGCCTTGGCCGAGCGCTCGTCGGCGCTCTGGTCGACCGCCAGCACGCGCCGGTTCTGCAACACGACTTCCGAACTGGCCTGACCCTTGTCGATCTGACGCGTAAGCACGACATCGACATGGTCGCCCGGCAGCACGAAGCCGCCGACGCCTTCGACGTCGTTGACGCGAATGGTCACCGCCTTCATGCCCGGCTTGACCAGCGCCGACAGCGTGGCGCGCTGGCCCGGGCCGGTGATCTTGAGCGCGAGCACCGGCTCGTTCGGCTCGATCGCGGCGAGCACGATGCGGCGGCCCTTCGACAGCACGTCGTCGATCTTGGTGAAGGCACCGGCCGGCACCGTCTCCGTCGGCCACGGCACTTCCTGCAGCATTGAGGCGTTGAGCTCGGTGCCGAAGCGCAGCGGCTGTTTGGCGACGACGACGGTTTGCGTCGCGAGCGGCTTCTGCGCCTCGTGATGCATCGCCTGCTTGCTGGCCTGGTTCTTCAGCCAGACATTGGCGATGAAGACGGCGAGCAGGCCGAACACGACGGCGAACCCGGTCATGACGATGGTGCTGGCGCGCACGATGTTTGTTCCGTTTGACGCGTTGAAATCTGCACTGCGCTAGTTGGGCAGACACTAAAGATCAGGAAGTATTCAATTACTAAAAGCGCGCGGGCATCTCGGACTATGCTGAAGAGGCCCTGAATTGCTAGCGTTTACGCTTCGTATCTGAAAATGGATGAACTTTAGAGTAACCTTTCGATCCGTTAACAATACTGGATCGTAACCATGTCCGATGGGTAACGAACGATTCAGTTTGATGTCCCACGACCGCCGCAAAAGCCATCAAAACCGAGGGCAAACGCCCATCGGCGGCGGCCCGGCGCGGGGCGCGTCATCGGCCGTCAAGACTCGGGCAAGGTTACCGAATCCATATGTGCCGTTGCTCATGACGCGCGGATGCGGCAACATGCGCCACCGCGCGAGTTCGCGGTGTCGGCGCAACCTTGCGGCGTTACGTCGAACAAGAAGAAAACTTGAGCGAACCGGGAAAAGAAGCGACCTCGGCCAACAACAGGGACAGCGGTAGCGTGACAAGTGTTGAGACGGCGGCATCCGCCCAGCCAAGCGCGGCAGCGAAGACTTCCGGCAACGAGCCCCGCATACGCGTCAAGGGCCTCGGCAAGCATTACGGAAATCTCGAAGTCTTTCGCAATATCGATTTCAATGTCGGCGAGCGGGAGATCGTCGCCATCGTCGGTCCGTCCGGCTGCGGCAAGACGACGCTGCTGCGTTGCATCGACGGCCTGATCCCGTTCGACACCGGCGAGGTTCTCGTCGGCAACCAGCGCGTGACCGAGCCGATCGCCGGCGTCGCCATGGTGTTCCAGCATTTCGGCCTGTTCCCCTGGAAGACGGTGTACGAGAACGTGGCCTATGGTCTGCGCATGGCCGGCGCGCCGAAGGCGGAGATCGAGCGGCGCGTGCCCGAATTCGTCAAGCTCGTCGGCCTCGCCGGCTTCGAGCACGCCTATCCCTATCAGATGTCGGGCGGCATGCAGCAGCGCTGCGGCCTGGCGCGCGCGCTCGCGGTCGGTCCCAATGTGCTTTTGATGGACGAGCCGTTCGCGGCGGTCGATGCTCAGACGCGCGAGATTCTGCAGTTCGAGCTATTGCGCATCTGGGAAGAGCGGCCGACGGCGATGATCTTCGTCACCCATTCGATCGAGGAAGCCGTGCTGCTCGGCCATCGCGTGATCGTGCTCAAGGGCCGCCCCTCCGGCATTCATGAGATCATCGACATCGACCTGCCGCATCCGCGCACGCGCGACACCTTGCGCGAGCCGCGTTTCGCCGAACTGCGCGAACGGGTGTGGAGCACATTGATGCGCGAGGCGCGGGAGGCGGAATTCGTGCTCGAGCGATGACTTTCGCCAGCCCGTCATGGCCGGGCTTGTCCCGGCCATCCACGTCTTCGTATCGCAGAAAAATAAGACGTGGATGCCCGGGACAAGCCCGGACATGACAACGGAAGGGCTGACGAAACAACGGAAGACTGGTTGGAGATGGAAGATACCGGTCGATTATAGCAAACGGGAGGATTCAAATGCTTCGTAGAACGTTCACGCTGATGGCGGGCGCCGCATTCGTCGGCGCGCTCATGCTGGCGGCCGGGCCCGCCTCGGCCGAAGGCAAGAAGCTGACGCTGGCGATTCCGGGCGTGCCGCCGATCTATTCGGTGACCATCGCCTATGTCGCCCAGAAGGAAGGCTTCTTCAAAAAGCACGGCGCCGATGTCGAGATCCGTCCGTTCGACAACGGCACCGCCGCCGCGCGCGCCGTGGTGGCGGGCGACATCGACATGGCCTGGTCGCCGACCCCGCCGGTGATCAACCAGGTATCGAATGCCGGCGTGCCGCTGGTCGCCATCTACGGCATGCCGAATCCCGACTGGGTGGTCGGCACCACCGAGGCCGGCAAGACTTGCAAGGACATCGCGGGCCAGGAAGTCGGCGTCGACTCCGTCGGCGGCGCGCGCTCGGTGGCGCTGCGTTCGATGCTCACCGGTTGCCCGGGCGTGAAGCTCGAAGACGTCAAGCAGGTCGCGCTCGGCTCCACCTCGGGCCAGGCCATGGTGGCCGGCCGCCTGCACTATGCCGTGCTGCACCTCGACGACCTCGCCGAGATCAAGCACCAGGGCAAGCCCGTCAACATCCTGCTGGCGATGAAGAACACCAATCCGACCAGCCATTATCTGACGCTGGTGGTCCGCAAGGACAATCTCGCCAAGAACCGCGACGCCATCGTGCGGGCGGTGGCCGGCATGATCGAGGCCGCGCAATTCATGCAGGACCCCAAGAACGCCGACGCGGTGGCCGAAGCGGCCGCCGTCACCGGCCACAACAAGGATGTCAACAAGCTGGCGCTCAAGGAATTCCTCGCGATCGACTTCTGGGCCGCCAAGGATGACGGCCTGCCGCGCAACAAGATCGAGGCGGTGGCCAAGCTGATGAAGAAGATCGGCGCCATCAAGGCCGACAAGGAGCCGGTGTCCTACGACCACTTCGTCGACGCCAGCGTCTGGAAGGACGCCAACGCGATGGTGAAGTAAGAGCGGGTCAGCGAGCACCGCTCGGCCCCGTCACCCTGAGGTGGCCGCGCGAAGCGCGGCCCTCGAAGGGCGACGGCCACCGCTAGCCGGCCTTGGGTGGACTTGCGCCTCTAATATGCGCCGATGTCGGGCAAATCCGACATCGGTGACCGTTCATCCTTCGAGGCTCGACCTTCGGCCGAGCACCTCAGGATGACGGAGCGAAGCTGCTAACGTGGAATCAAATAAGTGCTCAATACCTACCTCCGCCGCCACGCGCCGTTCTGGATCAGCATCCTCGCTGGCATCGCCATCTGGGAGATCGCCGGGCGTTCGACCAGCCAAGCCTTCATGGTGCCGTTCTCGGAAACCATGGTTCAGCTCTGGCAACTGGTGCGCACCGGCGAATTCATCCGGCAATTTCTCGATTCGGCCGAATTGTTCCTCACCGGCTTCGTGCTGGCGCTGATCGTGGGCGCGCCGCTCGGCCTGTTGCTCGCGCGCGTGCGCGTGCTGCGGGTGGGGATCGAACCCTACGTCATGATTCTCTATGCCACGCCGATGGTGGCGCTGATCCCATTCATTCTGTCGCTGATGGGATTTGGTTTCGCGCCCAAGGTGCTGGTGGTGTTCCTGTTCGCGGTGTTCCCCGTCCTCTACAACACGGTGGAAGGCGCGCGCAGCCTCAAGCCCGAACTGATCGAGGTAGCGAAGTCCTACCGCTCGAGCGAATGG
>DASZQT010000085.1:0-4030 GCA_035549515.1 Pseudolabrys sp.
AGCGCGGCGAGCGGCTCGGCGAGCTGGTGCTCGTAGGCCGGCGCGTCGGCGATGAGCACCTTGGCGACGCCGTCGAGCTTGGCGGCGGCGTCCGCCGCGGCCTGGCAGTCCTTGCCGGCGATGAGCACATGCACATCGCCGCCCAGCGCCTTGGCGGCGGTGAGGGCTTTGGCGGTGGCATCCTTGATCGACTTGTTGTCGTGCTCGGCGAGAAGAAGGGTGGTCATTTAGAGTACTCCCGCCTCGTCCTTGAGTTTGGCGACCAGTTCGGCCACCGAAGCAACCTTCGCGCCCGATTTGCGTCCCGGCGGCTCGCTGGTCTTGATGACCTGCAGGCGCGGCGCGACGTCGACGCCGTAATCGGAAGGCTGCTTCTCGTCGATGATCTTCTTCTTCGCCTTCATAATATTCGGCAGCGACGCATATCGCGGCTCGTTCAAGCGCAGGTCGGTGGTGACGATGGCCGGCGCTTTCAACTTCACGGTCTGGAGGCCGCCGTCGACTTCGCGCGTGACGGTGATGGTGTTGTCGCCGTCGACGCCGAGTTTGGACGCGAAAGTGCCCTGCGCCCAGCCGAGCAGCGCGGCCAGCATCTGGCCGGTCTGATTGCTATCGTCGTCGATCGCCTGCTTGCCGAGGATGACGAGGCCGGGCTGTTCCGCTTCGACGATCGCCTTCAAAATCTTGGCGACCGCCAACGGTTCCACCACCCCGTCGGTCTTCACCAGGATGCCGCGGTCGGCGCCCATGGCGAGCGCGGTACGGATGGTCTCGGAGGCCTGCGCCGGCCCGATCGACACCGCCACCACCTCGGTCGCCTTGCCGGCCTCCTTGAGGCGCAGCGCTTCTTCCACCGCGATTTCGTCGAACGGATTCATCGACATCTTGATATTGGCGAGCTCGACGCCGGAGCCGTCCGCCTTGACGCGGATCTTGACGTTGAAATCGACCACCCGCTTCACGGGCACCAGAATTTTCATGATTTCCCATCCCAAACGGGGTTGGACAAAAGGCGGGCGGAAGCTAATGGCCGCGCCAATGGCATGTCAACGCTTATGCTGCGCTGCACGCATAGGTTAACCTACCGGTTCTGCCCAGGCGCCCACAGCACATCCTTGGCGCCCTTGTCATTGGCGTAGCGGCCGGCGACGAAAAGATAGTCGGACAGGCGGTTCACGTAGCGCAGCGAGGCGTCCGAAACCTCCTCGCCGGGCTGGTCCTTCAATTCAACCATGATGCGCTCGGCGCGCCGGCAGACCGTGCGCGCGAGGTGCAGATAGGCCGAGGCCGGACTGCCGCCGGGCAGGATGAACGAGCGCAAGGGCTCGAGTTCGTCGTTCAGGCGGTCGATTTCGGTCTCCAGCCAGGCGACCTGGGTGTCGGTGACGGTGAGCCGGGCGCCGCCGGGGCCTTTTTCGGCCAGGCAAAGGTCGGCCTCGACATCGAACAGGTCGTTCTGGATGCGGGCGAGCGCGCCATCGAGGGCGGCGGCGCCGACCGTATGCAGCCGCGCCAAGCCGATGACCGCATTGACCTCGTCGACGGTGCCGTAGGCATCGACCCGCAGGTCGTATTTCTTGCGCCGCGCGCCGGAGCCGAGCGAGGTCGTGCCGTCGTCGCCGGTGCGGGTATAGATGCGATTGAGCACGACCATGGCCGCTTGCCCTGTCCTATCCGTCCCTGCGTCAGCGGCCCATGGCCCAGATCGTTGCCATGATGACGACGATGGCGACGAATTGCAGCAGCACGCGCAGCCGCATCAGCTTCTGCGACGTGTTGGGAGAGCCGCCCCGCATCATATTGGTGAGGCCGAGCAGGAGCACGATGGCGACCGCGCCGACGGCGATCGGGACGAGGTATAGCGACATGAAAGAAGACATGCGCGCCTTCTAGCACCATCCGACGGGCGCGGCCAACTCGCCCGGCCGCTCGGCCAACAGGCGGTTGCGGCCAGCAACTACAATTAGCAGTAGCAGACCGGTTGCATTGGCGGTAGCATGGTGCCGGAACGTAGCGGCGGGGTTGCGTATGGCATCGGAGGGTCCGAGGAAGGCCGCCGGCGCCGCGCCGCCGCCCTTTCCCGCCAATGATGACGGCGGCCGCCCGCGCCACTTCCCCGAGACCGAGTGTCTGCGCGGCCTGCTGCCGATCCAGACCATTGCCGCCGCGCAGGACCGCTCGGCCCGTCTTGGCATCGGCGCCGACCGCGTGCTGGTGGCCGGCGGCGCGCTGTCAGCGGACGACTATGCGCGCGCCTTGGCGCAAGCGCTCGGGACCGAGTTCGAGCCGCTCGACGGCCTGCCGCGTGCGCTCTGCCCGCTCGAAGACCAACGCCTGATCGAAGCCGCCGGCGCCGGCCTTCTGCCGCTCTCGCTCGACGAGGCGCTCTGCCTGGTGGTGGCCCCGCGCGGCACGGCGGCGCGCCGCATCGTGGCGCTCATCCAGGGCGACCCGAGCCTGGCGCGCCGCTTTCGCTTCACCAGCGACGAGCGCCTGACGCGCTTCATCCTGCGCGGCGCCGGCAAGGCGCTCGCCGCGCGCGCCACCGAGCACTTGAGCCGCGAATGGCCCGGCCTGTCCGCGGCGCCGCCGGCGCGCTTCAAAAAATTCACGGCCGCGGTCGCGGCACTGGCCGCCATCGACATTGCCACGACCATCTGGGCGCCCGCCAGCGCGAGCTTCATCGTCACGCTGTTGCTGGCCGTGCTGGTCGCGGCCCCGCTCGGCTTGCGGTTGGTGGGCGCGTTTGTCACGCCGGACGAGCCCCAACCCGCGCGGGACATGCGTGATGCGGAATTACCGGTCTATAGCGTGATCGCCGCGCTCTACCGTGAGTCCGCCTCGGTCGACGGTCTCTTGCGTGCCATCGAGCGCCTGGATTATCCGCGCGAGAAGCTCGATGTGATTTTGGCAGTCGAGGCCGACGATCGCGAGACGCGCGCGGCGATCGAGGCGCGCAGCAGCCGCATGCCGATCACGGTGATCGCGGTGCCGGCGCACGGCCCGCGCACCAAACCGAAGGCGCTCAATGTCGCGCTGCCGTTCGCGCGCGGCCATTTCACCGTGATCTATGACGCGGAAGACCGTCCCGAGCCCGATCAGTTGCGCTGCGCCTTGCGCGCCTTCGAGACAGGCGGCGAAGCGCTTTCCTGCGTGCAGGCGCGACTGTGCATCGACAACACGGCCGACAGTTGGCTCGCGCGGTTTTTTACGGCCGAATACGCGGGCCAATTCGATGTATTCCTGCCTGGGCTGGCGCGCTTCGGCCTGCCTTTGCCGCTTGGGGGTACGTCCAACCATTTCCGAACCGCCATCCTGCGCGCGGTCGGCGGCTGGGATGCGCACAACGTGACCGAAGATGCCGATCTCGGCATGCGGCTCGCGCGCCTCGGTCACCGCACCCGGGTGATCGCATCCACGACTTACGAGGAAGCGCCGGCCCGCCTCGGTCCCTGGCTGCGCCAGCGCACGCGCTGGTTCAAAGGCTGGATGCAAACCTGGAGCGTGCATATGCGGCAGCCGCGCCGGCTGCTGCGCGAACTCGGACTTGGCGGCTTTCTCGCCTTCCAGCTCATCGTCGGCGGCAGTGCGCTCGCCGCGCTGCTGCACCCGCTGTTCATGGCGAGCCTTGCCTATTCGCTGCTGGCGGGCGGCCCGCTATCGGGGTCGGGCGACACAAGTCCGGCGATCCCGACGGCCGCGCTCATCGGCACGGTCATTCTCGGTTATGCGGCATCGGCCTTGGTCGGCCTCATCGGACTGCGACGGCGCGGCATCGCCGGCAGCGCCTGGGTGCTGCTGCTGACGCCGGTGCATTGGCTGTTGCTGTCGCTGGCGGCCTGGCGCGCGCTCTATCAGCTCGCGACCGCGCCCTATCTCTGGGAGAAAACCGAGCACGGGCTCGCCAAGAGCTCGCGGCTCGCCGCCCGCATGACGCGCTCGCTCATCGAGCTCGAGCGCTATTTGGGGCGGCTGAAACAGACGGGCAAGCTGGCGAGCGTCGGGGAAGGCGCCAACAGTGCAACGCGGC
>DASZQT010000086.1:0-7621 GCA_035549515.1 Pseudolabrys sp.
TGCCGCGAATATTCCTGCTCCGCCTGCAAAAACACATCGCCATAGCTCACCTTCTTGGCGTCGCTGCGGCCGTTGAAATTCAGATCGTAGACGCGCTCGACGCCCTGCACATACATCGCCAGCCGCTCGAGCCCATAGGTGAGTTCGCCCGCGACCGGCGCGCATTCAAAGCCGGCGACCTGCTGGAAGTAGGTGAATTGCGACACTTCCATGCCGTCGCACCAGCATTCCCAGCCGAGTCCCCAGGCGCCCAAAGTCGGGCTTTCCCAGTCGTCCTCGACGAAGCGGATGTCGTGCAGTGCCGAATCGATGCCGATGGCTTTCAGCGAATTGAGATAGAGGTCCTGGATGTCCGGCGGCGACGGCTTCAGGATCACCTGGAACTGGTAATAGTGCTGCAGCCGGTTCGGGTTCTCGCCGTAGCGGCCGTCCTTCGGCCGACGCGAGGGCTGCACATAGGCCGCGTTCCAGGGCTTTGGGCCGAGCGCGCGCAGAGTGGTGGCCGGGTGGAAGGTCCCCGCCCCCACCTCCATGTCGTAAGGCTGCAGGATCACGCAGCCCCAATTCGCCCAATATTCCTGTAGCGCCAGGATCAGGCCCTGGAACGAGCGCGCGGGATCGAGATTGGCCTGGCGCGCCGGAGCGGCGGCGCGAAGATCGGCGTCAGCCATCGTGTAAGCCACTGATTTTCAAGCACATGAAAGCGCGCGGACCCTATCGGCGGGCCCCCACAGGGTCAAGTCGGCATTATTTTACCGACTTCGCCCTTGGAACGTTAAGCGGCGCAGATTATTTGACAGACGGCGACGGCGTTGGAGGTAGCGATGTTGAGTTTCGAACTGATTGGCTTTGCGCTGCTCGCCCTGTTCTTCGCGCCGCTGGTGACGGGACCGAGGCGAGTTTGACGGACGTACCTCAGTTGTCATCGCCGGGCTTGTCCCCGCGATCCCGTAGGAGGGCATTGTATGCCCCTAAGCGAGATGGCCGGGACATAAGGGCGTTTACGCCCGTCTTCGACGGGCTATGCCCGGCCATGACAGTCATCACGCCGTGGAAAGCCAAATAACTTCTACAGCCGATATTCGCCGGTGACCGGATCGCGCCGCAGCGTCGGGCGGTTTTCCTGATCGCGGATGCGCACGCGGGCGCGCTGGGCGTCGAGCTCGTCGTTCACCCGCCGCACTTCCTTGACCAGCCAATGCACGATAATCGCCCCGCCGGCGGCTGCGAGCGTCCATTTCAGCAATGGCGACAATAGAATCGGCGGCATGGTGGCCTCCTGAACAATTCCAACAATAGCATTCCGGGCAATCGCGGCAATTTCGCGGCTTGCCGCTACAGCCCGTAACGCCCCCAGAGCGCGCGGGTTTCCAGCGCCGAGACCACATCGTCAGCCAAACCGGGCCGGTCCGCCAGCAGCCGGCCGAACCCGATGCCCTGGCGCATGCGTCCGAAGAAGCCGCGCTCGGCTTCGATCAGCGGCATGCGCACTTTGTCGCCGTAGCGTTCGCGCAGGGTCGACCGCAGGTCGCCGATGCGGTCGGCGAGCCCAAGGCCGATGGCGGCATCCGCCACCCAGAACTCGCCCGAAAACAGCATCTCGTCGCTGCCGGTGAGCTTGGCGCCACGGCGCTCCTTCACCAGCGCAATGAAATGCGCGTGAATGTCCTTCTGGACCGCCTTGATGCGCTCGACGTCTTCGGGCTTTTCCGGCTGGAACGGATCGAGCATCACCTTGCGCTCGCCCGCGGTGTACACGCGGCGCTCGATGCCGAGCTTATGCATCAGGTCGACGAATCCGAAAGTGCCGCCGACCACGCCGATCGAGCCGACGATGGAATAAGGGTCGCACACGATCTCGTCGCCGGCGCAGGCCAGCATATAGCCGCCCGAGGCGCCTACATCCTCGATGAAGACGATGACCGGGATCTTTTTTTCCTCCGCAAGCTGGCGGATGCGGCGGAAAATCAGATGCGATTGCGCCGGCGAGCCGCCGGGCGAATTGATGACGAGCGCCACCGCCTTGGCGCTGCGAAAGGAAAAAGCGCGCTCCAGCATGCGCGCGACGGTGGCAAGCATGAGCCCGGGCCTGAGCGGCGTGGCGACGCCGATGGCGCCCGACATGCGCACCACCGGCACGACCGCGAATTCGCCCCGCAATACCGGGGGCAACAGGAGGCGGAGGGAATCGACCAAGCGCGTCAGGAAGTTCGGCATGACTAGGCTCGCATCTCGTGGCTACGGCAGTGGGCAAGACACCGGATTTGGCGATGCACGGCCGCAAAGTCAAAAATCGGCGACCTCGTACCGCCCCGGAAGCGTCGCAATGGTGCCCAGGAACCGCCCCGCTGCACTGCGATAGTCATAACAGAATCGTGAGCGCAGGGCCTGATAATTAGCCCCGTTTCATGTGTGGAATGCTTTTTGCACCGCAAAAATGCGTCGCCTCCGGGCGGTTTGGAAGAGGAGCGGACCAGATGGATTTCGATCTCAAGCTGACCATCTTGTTCTTGCTGATCGGCGCGATCGTCAGCCTGTCGCATCTCGGCGGCGGCACCCTCGAACGTCTGCGGCAGCAGAGTGTCGAGCGAACCTTAGACCGAACGTGGCGCAAACTCGTGCCGCTGTGGCGCAAGGGCTAAGGAAAGCCGCTAGTCCCGCGCGAGGCTGAGAGTCTCGCCCGCGCGCAAGACGGCCTCCGCGGCCGCCGACGCCTTCCCATTGGTCTCGTTGAGCACGAACACGGGCAAGTCGAGCGGTCGAGCACCCAGGGGTCCGGCGGCCGCTCCATTGATCGCCCGCACCAGCACCCGGATCGGCGGCGCATTTGGGCGCGGGGCGACCGGCAGCACGGTAATACCGCCGAAGCCATCCGCCAGCGCATCCAGCACTTCGTCACGTACTTCGGCGCGCCAGATCAGCGTCAGCACCCCGCCCGGCTTAAGCAGAAAGGCGGCGGTTGCCGCCCAGCGCTTGATGAGGCCGGGCGGCGCCACGTGCGCAAGCCGCCGACGCGGATCGGGCGAGACATTCTGCCGGCGGGCATCGTTGAAGGGCGGATTCATCAGCACGCGGTCGATGCTGGCGGGTGCGAGACCACGCGCGCTCAATGCACCGATGTCTCCGGCATCGGCCGCGAGCACGCGCACGCGGTCGGCGAGGCCATTGCGCTCGGCATTTTCTGCCGCGAGCGCGGCAAGATCGACGTCGATCTCCACCAGCGTCACCTGCAAGCCGTCGACGCGACGAGCGAGCGCGAGCCCCGCCCCACCGATGCCGGCACCGAGATCAACCGCATGCTCGCCCGCCTGCGCATCGGTCGCGGCTGCCAGCAGGATGGCGTCGTGACCGACACGGTGGCCGCGCTTTGGCTGCCGCAGGTGCAAGCGCCCGCCAAGCACGGCATCGAGGGTGGTTTCGATCACGACGGCTCAATTCCCTTCCGGGCGCAATTCGTGGCCGAGGCCAGCCTCCGTCAACAGGCGGCGCGCGGCCGCGACATCTTCATCCGCCACCAGCACGCGACGCGGCAGGATGCCGAAATAGAGCACGCTCATGTTCTCATCGAGCACCACATGCTTGATCTTGGCGCCGTCGAGCAGCGCGCCGACGGCGGAGATCAGCACCGCATCGTTGGTGCGGACAATCTCGTGCATGCGGTCAGTGCCCTATCATTTGTGAGTGCCTGACTGGCATTTTTTTGGACGCATGATCTTTTCTGAAAACCGGTTCCCATCCCTGATCAGGGTCGAGGACATTCCTTTCGGGATCATGCCTACCTCTTCCGCCGCTCATCGCCGGGCGCGCGGTGCGCGAGGTAAGCCAGCAGCTTCATCTCGCGCCGTCCGCGCGTGACGGTGTCGAGCACGAGCCCGACTGCAATCGACAAAAAGGCGAGCAGCATCATGCCGGTCGCCAGCACCGCGGTCGGCAGCCGCGGCACGGTATGGGTTTGCAAGAATGTGATGACGATCGGCAGCGCCAATCCCATGGACGCGATCGCCAGCGCGATTCCGAGCGCGCCATAAAACGGCAGCGGCCGCTCGGCCCGATAGAGCTGGAAGATGGTCGACAGGATGCGGTAGCCGTCGCGCCAGGTATTGAGCTTGGAAGCGGAGCCCTCCGGCCGCGCGTAATAGGGCGTATTGATCTCGGCCACCGCGAGCCCCAATTCGAGCGCATGCACGGTGAGTTCGGTCTCGATCTCGAAGCCGCCCGACAGCATCGGGAACGACTTCACGAAGCGGCGCGAGAACACCCGGTAGCCCGACAGCATGTCGTTGAAGCGCGGGCCGAACACCGAGGCGACGAAACCGGTGAGCAGGCGGTTGCCGGTGCGGTGGCCGGCGCGGTAAGCGGCCTTGGCGTCCTCGACGCGGGTTCCCACGACCATGTCGAGCCGGTCGGCCAGCAGGCGGGCGATCATGATGCGCACGCTGGGTGCGTCATAGGTGGCGTCGCCGTCGACCAGCACGTAGATGTCGGCCTCCACGTCGTTGAACATGCGCCGGACCACGAAGCCCTTGCCTTGGCGCCGTTCCTCGAACACCTCGGCGCCGGCCGCCCGCGCGGCCGCCGCCGTGCCGTCGCTGGAATTGTTGTCGTAGACGAAGACGGTGGCCTCCGGCAGCGCGGCGCGAAAGCCGCTCACGACCTGGGCGATGGAGACCGCCTCGTTATAGCAGGGCACCAGGACGGCGATCCTGTAGGCCGACAAATCCGCCGATTCCGGCGCGGCGGATGCTGGACGTTCTGTTGCCACCGCAGCCCCCTTGCGCAACGGCCCGCATCTCCTGCAAAGCTAGGGCCAAAGCTAGGGCAATGTAACGCACTTGCCCCGTTAACATAGCGTTTCTATGCTCGCTGCGCCTCTTCCCGACCCTCGGAGACCCGTTTTGGCCGTCGTCGTCCCCTTCGAAAGTCCGCGACCCGCGTCGCTCAACCGGCTCGTGGACCTGGTGTCCGCGGACATGGAAAAGGTCAACGCGGCGATCCTGGCCCGCACCGGTTCCGAGGTCACCATGATTCCGGAGGTCGCCAACCACCTGATTTCCTCGGGCGGCAAGCGGCTGCGGCCGATGCTGACGCTCGCCATGGCGCGGCTCGCCGGCTATGCCGGCGACGGCCATATCAAGCTCGCCGCCGCGGTCGAGTTCATGCACACCGCGACGCTCCTACACGACGATGTCGTGGACGAGAGCGATATGCGGCGCGGCAAGCTCGCTGCGCGCATGCTCTGGGGCAATGAGGCGAGCGTGCTGGTGGGCGACTTCCTGCTCGGCCAGGCCTTCAAGATGATGGTGGAGGTCGGCAATCTGCACGCACTCGACATCCTCTCGTCGGCCGCTTCGGTGATCGCCGAGGGCGAGGTGATGCAGCTCGGCACCGCCAAGAACACGGCCACCAACGAGGACGAATATCTGGCCGTGATCCGCGGCAAGACGGCGGAACTGTTCGCCGCCGCGTGCGAGGTCGGCCCCGCGCTCGCCAACAAGGAGAAGGCCGAGCAGGCCGCCTGCCGCTCGTTCGGCATGAATCTCGGCATCGCCTTCCAACTCATCGACGACGCGCTCGACTATGGCGGTAAGTCGGCCAAGCTCGGCAAGAACGTCGGGGACGATTTCCGCGAGGGCAAGATCACGCTGCCGGTGGTGTTGTCGTTCCGGCGCGGCAGCGAGAGCGAGCGCGCATTCTGGAATCGCACGCTCGGCAAGGGCGAAGTCGACGACGGCGATCTCGACATGGCGCTGTCATTGATGGCCAAGCACCACGCCATCGAGGACACGGTCGGCCGCGCCCGCCACTACGGCGCCATCGCCAAGGATGCGCTGGCGCTGGCCCCCGATTCGGCCATGAAGCAGGCTCTGGAAGAGGCGGTCGATTTCTGCATCGCGCGCGCGCATTAGGGCGCGATCGATTCGGTAGGCTGCGAGTACTGGTTCCCCGCTTTCGCGGGGACGGCAGCGTGGCTACCGTTGCGGGCCGCTGTAGCCGGTCTCCGGATCGCGAAGCAGATACTGGCGGATGAAGGGGTCGGGGTCCTGGCCGACATATTCGCCATAGGCGAACACCGGCGGGGCGCAGCCGTTTGGCACCGGATGCGTGCCGAAGAAAATCCCTTCCAGCGTCAGGTGCGCGGGCCGATCGATACATTGCGGCGGCACGCGATAAACCTGCTTCTTGCGCGCCTGCGCCGGACCCGCGGCCAGAATGCCAGCGAGCGCCAGAGCCGCACAGATCGTCGCCATCAACCGCAATCGCATCGTTCGCTCCACTGCCGCGCCGGATCGCGCACTCCCACCAAACCGTAAGCACATGTCACTGTTCCCGGTAAATGCGCCGTTTTCAAGTGTGGCTAACCAAGTGTGACGGCGCGCACCCACCAGTCCGATTGCGCGGCGGCAAGGCGTTGCGCGGCCGCAACAGCTTCGCCCGGCGATGAAAACAGCGCGAAACAGGTCGCGCCCGAGCCCGACATGCGCGCCAAGCGAACGCCGGGCAGCGCGCGCAACCCGTCCAACACCTCGGCGATCACCGGCGCGCAGGCAATCGCCGGCGCGGTGAGATCGTTGCCGTGCGCGGCAAGGTAGGCGACGAGCGCATCGGGCGCCGCAGGCACGTCGCCAAGCGGAATTGCGCTGCTCCTCAAGCCGGCGAGTTTGGCAAACACGTCGCGCGTTGCCACCGCGACGCCCGGATTGACCAGCATGGCCGGCAGCGTGGGCAAACCGACCGGCTGCGATAGAATCTCGCCGACACCGCGCATGATACACGCTTGCGGCACCAGGCAGACCGGCACGTCGGCACCGACATTTCGCGCTGCTTCGGCGAGACGCGGATCGTCGAGCGCGATGCCATTGGCGCGCGCGATCAGGCGCAGGGCCGCCGCCGC
Source organism: Pseudolabrys sp. (assembly GCA_035549515.1). GTDB lineage: Bacteria > Pseudomonadota > Alphaproteobacteria > Rhizobiales > Xanthobacteraceae > Pseudolabrys. Next base: position 6,893 of record DASZQT010000086.1, read on the forward strand.
ATCGGACGAGCCGCCGCCGATGCCGGCCGCCACCGGCAGGTTCTTGACGAGATGGAAGCGCCCGGCGCGCAGCCCCGGCACACGCGCGGCCAGCGCGGCCTGCGCTTTCAGCACCAGATTGTCGGCCTGCGTGCCGCAGGCTTCGGCATGGGGTCCGGAGATTTCGAGCGCGAGATCATCAGCGGGCGTCAGGCTGAGCGCGTCGGCGAAGTCGGCGAAGGCAACCAGGCTTTCCAATTCGTGATAGCCGTCGGCGCGCTTGCCGATCACGCGCAAAGTGAGATTGATCTTGGCGGGGGCTTGTTCGACCAGCGTCGCGGTCACGCGGAGACCTTGGAAAATTGCCGTATCGGTAGCGAAACAAACTCAGCCTTACTCCGTCACCCTGAGGTGCGAGCGCAAGCGAGCCTCGAAGGGCGACGGCCACCGATGTCGGATTTATCCGACATCGGCTGTATAACCGGCGCAAGTCGGCTAAAGCCGACTTGCGGTGGCCGTGCATCCTTCGAGGGCCGCCTTCGGCGGCCACCTCAGGATGACGGATCAGGGCGCGAACACAAGTCCGGACAGCCGAGGCGCGATCCCTCAACCCCCGTCGCCGCTTTTCTTGCCGGCGGTGGTGGCCTGTGAAGACGTGTCGTCGGGCAGCCCGTTCTTCAGCTTGGCCTCGATCTTCGGCAGTTCTTCCGGATCGGGCTTCAGGTCGCGCGCATGCGCCCACTGGAATTT